>DATDFW010000056.1:0-7592 GCA_036522375.1 Nitrospiraceae bacterium | reverse complement strand
TCGTAGTGGTCGAGAGTCCTTTCTCAAATGTCGGCAGTGAGGTGAAACTCGCCTGGTGTCGCACCGGCGTCCATCTCGGCTGGATGATAGGAAGACTCATTGGCCTTCAAGAGGCCGATAAACACTTCATTGACGATGAGTGTGTCCACCGGCCCTAAGCGGAGGCCAGCTCCATAGGCTCCGCTTCCTTCAAAATGTAAAACCAGAGCGGCGTGCTCTTTTCCAAGAGCCTGCCCTGACGGAATCCCAAAATTCACATGCGCATGAGGTTGCGGGAAGACTGTCCCCCGTCGGACGGCAGATCAGGGACAGCCCACGCGAGGCGGGAAGTACCATCAGTTGAGTGGAGAGTTTACTGTCAATCTGTTTATTGGGCCGGAAATTTCCATGAAAAGTCCATTTGATTAATAGACGAAGAGCGAAATCTGTCAGGGAACGAGAAAAGACGTAGGGAGAATTGCAAATTTCTGCTAAGGTGCCGCCGTGCTGAGTTGGTCTTGACCCATTGTATAGCTTCCCATGGTTCAATGGCTTCTAACATGCCTGTCTGGAATGGGACGGTCGAGATTATCTTTTCCATGATTCCTCTGCGACGTACAGGGGATTAGAGGCAATGCCTCTATCGCAAGCCCCGTGCAAACTTAAAAAAAAGACGACTCTCATTGCATCGCAACCGTTGCCTCCAGATAATGCATAAAAGATTCTAATCCCAGTGACATTCTTTAGGCGGAAATAGGTATTGCATGTCTCCCATTTCTCTGGCCCTTCTCATCTTCGGTGTCTCCTATCTGGTCATCCTCACCGAGCGGATTCACAAGACGATTGTGGCGCTTTGTGGGGCAGCGATGATGATCGGGCTCGGTGTGGTGTCGCAAGATGAGGCGTTCTATTCCCATGAGTTCGGTGTCGACTACAACGTTGTGTTTCTGCTCATTGGGATGATGGTCATCATCAACATTGTTCGGGAGACCGGTCTCTTCGAGGTTTTGGCCATCTGGGCGGCTCAGCGGGCCGACGCGAAGCCCTTCCGCCTGTTGGTATTACTGGCTCTGTTGACGGCTGGGCTCTCGGCCATGCTCGATAATGTCACCACCGTGCTGCTCATGGCGCCCGTTACATTGGCCATTACCAAGCGGTTGGAACTCAATCCCATTGCGTTCCTGATGACCGAAGCGCTTGCGTCGAATATCGGCGGGACTGCGACGCTGGTCGGTGATCCACCGAATATCATGATCGCCAGTAAGGCGGAATTGGGCTATCTCGATTTCCTTATCATTTTGGGTCCAATCGCCGTATTGATCATGGCCGTGTTCCTGGCTGCTCTGTGGATCTTATACGGTCGAAACATGACCGTGGCGCCCCATCTTCGAACGGCGGTTCTGGCGTTGAGTTCCCGGGAAGCCGTGGTAGATCGAGCATTCTTGCACCGTTGCCTCTGGCTGCTGGGGATCGTGAACGTGGGATTCTGTATCCACTCGCTCATTCACCTTGAGCCGGCCACCATTGCTCTCCTTGGCGCGAGCCTGTTCATGCTGATCGGGCATGCGAGAAGAAAGCAGGAGGATGCAGACGCGTTGTCGTATCTCACCGATGTCGAATGGAAAACCATCTTCTTTTTTATTGGGCTATTTATCCTGGTCGGTGGATTAGTGAAGGTCGGCGTGATTCAATTTCTGGCGGATCAGTTGGTCGCTGTAACAAGGGGGAATCTAGCGGGATCCACGCTGGCGGTGCTCTGGGGGTCGGCATTGCTCTCTGCTGCCGTGGATAATATTCCCTACGTTGCGGCGATGAACCCGTTGATTGTAGACCTGGCCCGGTCGCTTCACCCCGAGATCACGGATTATGCGATATTGGTGCATCAACCTGACATCGTGCCGCTGTGGTGGGCGTTGGCGCTTGGAGCGTGTCTGGGGGGGAATGGAACGATTATCGGTGCGAGTGCGAATGTGGTGATAGTGGATATCGCGCGAAAAGCCGGCTACCCCATCTCATTCTGGCAGTTTTTCAAGTTTGGGTTTCCTGTCATGTTGGGATCGGTATGTATGAGCGCGGTGTATCTCTGGTTCCTCTTTCTTCGCTGACCTCGCTCAGTCTAATAGTCGCACTCTAAGTGGGACAAATTGAATGACCTGCCCCCGGGAGTTCCTGATTCTCAGGATCGTTAAAAGTCCGCACTGCACACTCCGCACAGTGACGCATGGGCCCGTGCGAATCGCGCAGTGTGCTATATCGACCTCCACGTCTCGTCCTCTCTGCTAACTATCATGGTAGTTGTTTCACACGCTCTCAAGAATGCAGTTCCTCATGCTGGATACTTGCCCTTGTTGATCCAGTGGGGGTAAGATCGGGCGTCCTCGCTCACCTACATCGATAGGAGGCGCCATGGCGACACGCACTACTCCCTCAAAGCCACGAGTTTCTCTCGACCGAAGCATCGAACGGATGCGGAAGCAACTTGCCGAATTTGCCACGTTCCTGGGCAGGGGCACGCCGACGCGCAGTCTGGAGGAATTCGACTTGGAAACCGAACGACTGATCGAAGAGCTGCTTGGACAGACATCAGACTTGTTGCATGCGTATGAGTATGCTGAGTTGGGTGAGGCGGCAGGATTGGTCAACATGACGGAGGAGGCACCAGAAGACACCAGTGTGGATGGTCAGCGGCAAAGCTTGTTGCAGCGCGGCCGCGTGCTGGAAAGTTGCGTGTCAGAATTGGAAGCGCGCCGGTCTGCCGAACCGAAGAAAGCTAGAGCCAGGTCCACGCTCACCGGTCCGCAGATCGCTGAGCACATGTCTACCGAGGTACGGAGCGTATCGCAGGAAACCACGTTGCGAAAGGCTGCGCAGTTAATGCAACAATGGAAGCTGGGGTCGTTGCTCGTCACAAATAGCCAATCCTACGTCGGGGTCATTACCGATACGGCGCTAACCCGCGATGTGGTAGCCAGAGGACTGGATCCTAATACGACCCCTGTCAAAACTTGCATGCGGACGCCAGTGGTGGCCATCGAAGGCGATCGGCCGATAATCGACGCCGTGCGTATGATGAAGGAGCAGGGCACACGGCATCTGGCCGTGACACAAGACGGGGCCATTATTGGAGTGATTTCCGTGAGCAACGTTCTTCGATACTATTCAGGAGTCGTTTAACGAGACATTGCACGTGGTTCTTAGCGCGTGATGATTCGGCAAGATTTTTCACATGAGACGCTTCTTGTTCGTCCATAAGCTGTCAGTCATACGGCCCTAATCAGAACGGGAGGTGCATGATGGGTCCGACCAAGGCGGTTGTACGGGAGAACAGGCTCTACGAGGTGCTGGGGGGTAAGCTGATTAAGGATGGGTTCGCCAATCGGCAGGAACTTGAAGACTATGTGAACCATCATTATGTGACGTTGCCTGTCCTTGACAATGCAGGGAATCCATGGCTCCTTGATGGGAAGCCAGTGTATTGTCTCCGTGGTACGCAATACGAAACGGTAGATGATCAGAGGGTCCACCTGGCGCGCTGTCCGGATTGCGGTGGCATGGGAATCAGGTCGGATGAATTTACGGTTGAGTCGGATTGCATCCGTTGTACGGCCTGCGGGCATGAATTTGATGCACGATTGGAAATGATGGAAACGTGAGGAAAAATCTGGTCTATCTCGCTTTGCTGCGTGCACAGTCAGAATGGGTAGGTCGATGCACTAGGGTATAGACCCTGAGATCATCCCTAATGAAAAACGAACGAGCATGGAAAGAGCATTGTAGTGTTTCTTGCCCGAGGGCCATAGTAGGGCCAGCAATAGGCGACCTTAGAGTAAGAACTATGACATGTCTTCTTCCTGTGCTACTCCACATTTTCACTGTGCCAGTGTAGATAAGTAAGAAAGTTATTCGGGAAAGAACTGTTTAGAAAGAACTGTTTAATAGTTGACTCTCTCCCAGTATGGCAGTTAGCCTCTTCCACCATCGTCATTTCCGCTCCACACGCAGCCATTCTGCATGATTACAAGACCTGACCCTACTCATCGGACTCGTGAGTCAATTCCAATTGTTGTGTCACTCGATGCTGCGCATTCAATGATTGCGCTGCCGGTCGAGGCTTCGGTGGCTCATGTGAGAGGCGACCACGGTGTCACAAATATTGATGGTGAGCCACGAGCGCGGCTAGTCCATGAAGAATGGGGTTATGCCGAGCGTGCGTGGTATTTGGAGAAGCGTCAAGGCTTTACGGGGGTGCTCCGCGCGCTCTTGTGGCCGACGGAAGGTGTCGTCGAAGTAGGGATTCATGATTCAATCTGGGCCGAACGGACGCAGAAACCTCCGGTTGAAGCTTTCAGGTTTCAGATCAGTGAAGCTGGATATCGGAGCTTACGGTCCTACCTCCGGGCGACCATCGCATCAGAAGAGCCGGTTGGCATAATCGGCAACAGCCGGTTTTGCATTGCCAGGTCGTCATATCATATGTTCCACCATTGCCATCACTATACGGCGAAAGGTTTGCGTGAGGCAGGATTGCCTATTTCGATGCGTGTAGCCTTGACTCGCGACGGTTTTGCCAAGCAGCTCAGGCGTATTATCCCCCTCTACTGAGACATTCGGCCCTAGGCCATTCTTTACCGGGAATGTCCAATTTATAAAGGCGTGAGGATACCCCCGGTCATCAAGTGTAAGTCTAGGCAAGACGGACGTTTGTCCCCCTAGCCAGAGCATGTGATGATTGGTACAAGACGTGCACATGTGTTGTACACATTAAAACATTATCGTGTTTATTGACACCTAAGTTCAGGCGAGTTAGGATTTTGCGTGTATGATTCATGAGCGATGGGACGCACATTAGTAATTCCAAAGGTAGTCCGAACCAAGAGGGAGGTGGAAATGACAGACCTTAGTCCAGTAGACCACTATGGCCCGTCCGTGTTTTGAGAGTGCTCTTAGCCCCATCCGCGTACGGGTCGCGACTCCAAGTTCATAGGGGTGTTTCTCAGGGACGAAAAGGAGGTAAGGAAGATGGCAAGTACAACGTTCGGCGGTAGCGACCGAGGGTACGACATGTCGCTATGGTACGACTCGAAGGTATTTAAGGTCAGTTGGTTTGCGATGTTGGCGGCCGTGGGTGCGGAGGTGATTTTTCAGCGCGTCTTTGGGTACTCCCACGGGCTGGACTCGATGACTCCGGAGTTTGAAAATGTCTGGATGGGGCTCTGGCGCTTTAACGTGATTTCCAACATCATCAATGCGTCGGCGATCCTGGGGTGGATTTGGAGCACGCGGGATCGTAACCTAGCCAATCTGGACCCCAAGACGGAACTCAAGCGGTATTTTTACTGGATGATGTGGTTGGCGATGTACGTGTTCGGCGTGTACTGGGCGGGGAGTTACACCCTGGAACAGGATGCGTCGTGGCATCAGGTGATCATCCGGGATACGAGCTTCACTGCGAGCCATATCATTGCCTTCTACTTCACCTTCCCGCTGTACATCACGATGGGCGTGGCGAGTTATCTCTATGCCATGACCCGGTTGCCGCAGTTCAGCAAAGCCGTGTCGTTCCCCTTGGTGGGGGCGATCGTAGGGCCCATGATGATTCTGCCCAATGTGGGGCTCAACGAGTGGGGCCATGCCTTCTGGTTTGTCGATGAACTCTTTGCGGCGCCGTTACACTGGGGCTTTGTGACGTTAGGCTGGTGCGGGCTGTTCGGCGGGACGGGGGGCGTGGCGGCACAGATCGTGGCGCGCATGTCCAACCTGTGCGATGTGGTCTGGAACAACGAGAGTAAGGACTGTCTGCACGTAATCCCCTACTAAGGGGCAATCGACTGGAATGTGTTGGCCCCGTCTTCCGGATACAGGAGAACCGGGGTTGGCCAAGGAAGAGTTGGTTCTATAGGGAGGGGACAGATGTTTCGAACGAGCGAGAGGGGGACAAATGGCACTATTTAGAACACCTGAAATTATTAAAGCCAGCAAGTTGCCGCCGGAAGGCGTCAAGCTGTCTAGAATGATCGACGCGATATATTTTATTCCGATTGCATATTTTGGAGTGTTCGCGACCTTTCATATGCATTTCGATCTGCTTGCCGGAGACTGGGATTTCTGGATTGATTGGAAGGATCGGCAGTTTTGGGTAACAGTGACGCCCATTGTGGAGGTAATGTACCCAGGGGCGATCATGTACTACTTCTGGACATTCTATCGGCAACCGTTTGGGGCAACCTTGAGTATAACGGGGCTCCTTGTTGGGAAGTGGATCACGATTGTGCTTGCCTGGTACTGGTGGGCAAATTTCCCCATGAACTTTGTCATGCCGGCCACCATGGTATCCAGTGCACTGATACTCGACTGCACCCTGTTGCTGACTAGGAGCTGGATGCTCACAGCCATTTTCGGCGTATGGGCATTCGCAATGATGTTTAATCCGTCAAACTATCCTCTCTTCGCATATAGCCATCAACCATTGGTTGCGGACGGTCAGCTGCTTTCACTGGCCGACTACATGGGCTTCACCTATGTCCGCACGGGAACGCCTGAATATATCCGGATCATCGAGGTGGGATCGCTCCGTACGTTCGGTGGTCACACCGTTTGGATCTCGGCCTTCTTCTCGGCTTTCATTTCTATGTTGATGTTTACCATCTGGTGGCAAGTTGGACACTTCGTCGGCCAATCGTTCTTTTGGGTTAGGGGCAGGAGAGGCGTAATGTCTCGGAAGAACGATACCATGATCATTGGCACGGACGAATATGCAAATCGCCATGGATGGCTACCTGGGGTAACCCCGATACCTCAAGTTGGAACATCAACTGCGGAAGGGAAATCATGAACACAAAAAACATATTTAAATTGTGCGTGGTAGGCTCCCTCGGGATGGCGACACTAGGGCTCACCCTGGTGTTTAATCCTGTCCCCGCTGCCGCACACGGGGAACGATCTCAAGAACCGTTCCTGCGAATGCGTACAGCCCAGTGGTACGATACTCGATGGACTCCGAGTAAAACCTCCGTCAATGATGAAGCGATGCTATCAGGGAAGATGCACATAGCCGAGGACTGGCCGCGGGCTGTCGTCAGGCCTAACCGTACGTTCATCAACGTGGGTAGCCCAAGTTCGGTGTTCACACGTCTCAGCTCGAAAGTGAACGGGGTTCCTATGTTCACCTCGGGTCCGATGGAGGTGGGCGGAGATTACGAGTATGTGATCAAGTTGAGGGGCCGGTTACCTGGTCATCACCACATCCACCCGATGTTGGCTGTCAATGGGGCAGGTCCTATTGCTGGGCCAGGTGGTTGGATGGATATCACAGGCAATAAAAGTGATTTTATTAATCCAGTAAAACTGCTGGTGGGAGGAACCATCGACACGGAGACCGCGGGTCTGTGGACTGGGGTCTTCTGGCATATTCTCTGGGGTACTCTTGGATTAGGATGGATAGCCTGGTTTTGCGTTAGACCAATGTTCCTTATTCGTGCCAGAGTGCTCGCGCAAGAGGGTGGAGATGCATTGTTGAATGACCCCGTTGACCGCGTGGCAGCTTATGTGATGCTGGGAGTGTGCTTTATTATCATCGCGATCGGTTTCTTCACGACGGATGCCCAGTATCCTTA
>DATDFW010000055.1:0-2592 GCA_036522375.1 Nitrospiraceae bacterium | reverse complement strand
AAAGCCTTGGCACCGCTCCGGGTGCTGATCGTCGATGATCAACAAATGGTTCGTGAAGGTCTGTCTTGCATTTTGGAGGAGTACGACGGCCTGACGGTGGTTGGACAGGCTTCGACGGGGGAGCAAGCGCTTCAATTAGCCTATACGCTGATGCCGGAAGTCGTCATTATGGACATGTGTATGCCGGGTTGGAATGGGGCTGAATCCACCCGGCGGATCCTGGAAAAATACCCTGCGACTGTTGTGATCGGCATGTCCATTCAAACCGATCCGCATGTCGCCGAATCCATGCGGGAAGCGGGAGTTGCGGCATTTCTGCCGAAGGAAGATATCGCGAATGAACTGTATACCACGATTCAAACATCTGTAACTCGTGCGAGATCTTCCAGGTCGATGACATCTCGCCTTCCCGTCTGAGGGTTGGCGGCCCATCATGTGATCGCCAGTCTCCAAGGTGAGATCCTGATGCGTATGAAAACCTATGATGTCGCACTTCTCTCATCCCGAGACCGTTTGTCCCATAATGCAACTACCCATGGCGAGCATGACGAATGTGACTACCACGACTCTTATCGAATTTCGCTCGAGCATGCCTCCACCATGGCGGCATAATACGTATGAACGTGTACAGTGAACTATTGGTCAACCAAGTCCTGCATTGTCCACGCCCAGGGTATATTTTTTATAGTGACAACGATCATCTCACGAGGTTGTTTCATGGCCTAGAGTGCTCGAACTCCGGCCTATCTGATCCCTTTCCGAAGCTAGGGTTTATCACAGTATTTGCGGCCTGCGGGTGTGATACTATCTAGACCGTTGCTCCCTGTCGCGCCATGGCGACTGAGCATTTCCCCCTGATATCTTGGTAATGGGAGTCAGGTCCCGGAGAGAATATGCACCAACCTCGCGTGTTCATTGCCGATGATCATCCTTTGGTGTTGGAAGGCTTTCGTCAGTTACTCGCCGATGATGCGGTGATCGTCGGCACGGCTCATAGCGGTGCCGAACTGTTGGAAAAGGCGCAGCGGGCCGCTCCAGATATAGTGTTGTTGGACGTGTCCATGCCGGATACGAATGGGTTCGAGCTTATCCCATCGCTCAAAGGGAAGGTTCCCCGGGTGAAGATCATTCTTGTGACGATGTTAAGTGAACCGTTCTACGTCAGCGAAGGGTTTCGAAAAGGGGCGCACGGGTATGTGCTCAAACAATCCGCTTCAGCCGAATTAATGACAGCCATCTCCACCGTGATGAGCGACCGCCGGTATGTATCCCCTGACATTGCGGAGGATGTTCGTGATTCGATCCAGCATCCGTGGATCCGTCCCGAGGGGTATAACGTGCAATTGACGCCGCGGCAACAGGAGGTCTTGCGAATGCTGGCCGACGGTCTTCCGGTTAAGACGATTGCCAAGGCAATGGGCATTTCCGTGAAAACCGTGGAGTTTCATAAGTCGGGGATCGTGAAAAAGCTTGGCGTGAAGACCGCGTCCGATCTCACGAGGTTCGCCTTGTCACAGGGGTTGACACAACTGTGACGCTTCAACCGCTTCTGCCGATACAGGATTTCGAAGAAGGGAACTCGATTAGTGTTGGGCCGGAGGGACCACGGTGGGTGCAATGAGACCGAGGGTGATTGCCTGCTTGGTCAGTTCGGCGGTGGTATGGACGCCGAGTTCCTTCGAGATTCTAGCCTTGTGAAACTCGATCGTTTTCACCGTGACGTTAATCGCGGCCGCAATTTCCTTATTGGATTTTCCTTCTGCCACCAGTTGCAAGACTTCCCTTTGTCGTAGACTCAATGTTACCGCCGGGGTGCTGTTTGGTAGTTTTGCAGGCTCCGTAGACGATTTCAAGGTCTGGTCGACCGGATTATGTGCCACGACTGGCGAAAGATAGGTGCAGCCCCGTAGGACTTCCTTCACCGCAAACAGGAGCTCATCCGCCAGGGAGGTTTTTAACACATATCCTTCGACGCCGACACGAAAGGCTTCGTTCACAAAATGCTGTTCCGCATACATCGTCAGGATGATGAGCTTGACCTCAGGGCAGGATTTCTTTACGTGACGGCAAGCATCCAGGCCGTTTAAGAGAGGGAGTGAAATATCAACGAGAGCAAGAGCGGGTCGGAACTTTTCAATAGCTTCGATGAAACCACGTCCGTCGGTAGGAGTCGCGACGACGCTGAATTCCTTCTCCAAGATTTTGACGACACCTTCGGCCACCAAGCGATGGTCATCGGCCACGACAATTTGCGGCTTCATGGTGATCGTCCCCTTTTTCCCGAGACAATTCTGTGATTGTTCTCCCTCACATCGCGTCGAGCCGTGCTTGACTATACAAGGATGTTGATTGTTCTGTCATCCCCCCCACACAGGAGGGTGGCGATCGGTGCCCATATCCCTGAAAAAACAGAAGAATCAAGTCTGCATCCATGCGGAGTAGATGGAGGGCTCTCATTGCCTGCATCGACTACGCACAACCTGATCATGCGCAGTCTGCAAACACGGAGAGCCTCTGCCCTCAAACCAGCTGCTTAAATGAGAGGATCGGAATTGTAGTTATTCTGGTGTTTCTTCTCAACGCCGCATGTCA
>DATDFW010000054.1:0-5044 GCA_036522375.1 Nitrospiraceae bacterium | reverse complement strand
AAGACAGACTCGACATTCACATCGAGGTTCCGCCGGTCTCCGTACGAGATTTGCACGATCACGGTCCTACGCCGGAAAGTTCGGCCATGATTCGCTCACGCGTCCTGGGAGCGCGCGAAAGGCAGTTACACCGGTATCGTCTAGACGGCATTCACACGAATGCGCAGTTGAAGCCACGGTTCCTGAAGCGGTACTGTGGTCTAGAGACTGCGGCTCAAGAACTCCTCGGACAGGCGCTGACCAAACTTGGATTGTCTGCACGAGCGCACGGGCGCATCATACGTGTGGCGAGAACGATTGCTGATCTTGCCGATTCTGATAAGATTGAGCCGCTCCATGTGGCTGAAGCGATTCAATATCGCAGTTTCGACCGCCAGATGGATTTTTGAGGATTCCCTGTGTGGCCGAATATGAAAGTCTTTCTCTGGTGGTTCATTATCGGCTCGACTATGGCGCTGGCCGTGATCATGCTGCAAGGCGGCATTCGTGAAGCAATGCAGGCGCAGGGGTCGGTGTGGGAACTCAAATTGGTCGAACTGCTGACGACCATCCTCGGAGGGGGCCTGCTCGGCGGCTGTGTCGCGTTGATTTTGAATCGTATCAAGAAGTCATAGTCGGTACTTTTCATATCGTGATGCAATGAGGCAATACATGGACATGGAGGTGGGCTCGAATCTCTACCGTAATACGGACGGCATGATTGAAATCGAGGGTGTCCCGCAGATTCAAGTGGCATTGAAACCGAACACGGGCGAGTTACTCGTGACCTTTGCGTTGTTCGATGCGGTCGGAAAAGTGACGGCAAAACTCGTCGATAGCACGCTGATGATTAACGAACGGCGCGCATACGAAGTGCAGAAGACGCCCAAGAGTCTACGGCTCACACATCCGGCCTCGGGCAAGGTCATCTTACAGATGGACGTGAAGGCATCAGAGGTGGTGGCCTTCACGCATGGAGAGTTCCACACAATCAAAGGCCATGTGATCCAGGTGTCTCCCGCCGAATGGAAAATCGACAAGCTGCGTGTGAGCGGCGCGACGCACGACCTAAAGGGCGGGTCCGTCGCCCTCGGTTAATAGAGCGCGACGCACTCTATCCTGCAACCATCGGTACGATCACGATGTGCCGGTCTTTCAATTCCACGGTCGCCGTATCTCCATCGCGCAATTCTCCCTTGACCAATTGACGGGCCATCGGCGTTTCAACTTCCTGTTGGATCAATCGCTTCAAGGGTCTCGCTCCGTAGACTGGATCATAGCCTCGTTCGCCCAAATATCGTAAGGCCTCCGGTGTTACAGATAGTGAGATCCGTCGTTCCGTCAACCGAGCCCGTAACCGCTCGAGTTGAATCTCCACGATCTTCATGAGTTGTTCAGTTTCCAGCGCATGGAATACCACCGTCTCGTCGACGCGGTTCAAGAATTCCGGACGGAAGTGTTGCCGTAGTTCCGTCATGACGAGGGAACAGACTTCTTCATAGGAAGCGCGTCGTTGTTGCGCGTCAAGGATCTGCGGGCTGCCAATGTTCGACGTCATGATCAGGACGGTGTTCTTGAAATCGACGGTCCGGCCCTGAGAATCTGTCAATCGTCCGTCGTCCAATACTTGAAGCAAAACGTTGAAGACATCGTGATGGGCTTTCTCGATCTCGTCGAAGAGGATGACGGAGAACGGGCGTCGTCGAACGGCCTCGGTCAGTTGTCCGCCTTCCTCATAGCCGATATAGCCAGGTGGGGCGCCGATGAGACGGGCTACTGTGTGTTTCTCCATGTATTCGGACATATCGATCCGAATCAGGTTGGCGTCGTCATCGAAGAGCGTGGCGGCTAGCGTTCGTGCCAACTCGGTTTTTCCCACTCCGGTTGGACCAAGGAACAGAAAGGAACCTATAGGCCGGTTCGGGTCCTTGATGCCGGAGCGCGCACGGAGGACCGCATCTGCAACCGCTTCCACCGCTTCATCCTGGCCAATCACGCGCTGATGGAGCAGCTCGGCTAGCCTTAAGAGTTTTTCCGTTTCCCCTTCGACGAGCCGAGAGACGGGGATGCCCGTCCAGCGACTCACGACCGCTGCGATGTCATCTTCGTCGACCTCTTCCTTGAGTAGCCGGCTTTCGCCCTGTTTCTGGCCGAGCCGCTCCTGTTCCAACGCCAGTTCCCGCTCAAGGCGAGGCAACTCTCCGTATCGCAACTCGGCCACTCGATTGAGATCGTAGGCCCGTTCCGCTCGCTCCATGGCCTGTTTCACTTCTTCCATCGCTTCACGAGTCTTGCGTAGCCGTGCGACAGAAGTTTTTTCAGAGTCCCATCGTGTTTTGAGAGCCTGCAACTCTCTTTGTTTCTCGCCCAACTCTAACTCGAGCGTGGTCAGCCGTGCCTGACTTGCCTGATCCTGTTCCTTCCGCAAGGCCTCCCGTTCGATTTCAAGTTGCATCACTTTGCGGGAAACTTCGTCGAGCTCTGCCGGCAAACTATCGATTTCCGTACGCAGGCGGGCTGCAGCTTCATCGACGAGATCGATCGCTTTGTCAGGGAGAAAGCGATCGGCGATATACCGATTTGAAAGTTTTGCGGCAGCAACCAGCGCGGCGTCTTTGATGCGGACGCCATGATGCACTTCGTAGCGTTCCTTGAGCCCGCGCAGAATCGAGATGGTGTCCTCGACCGTCGGCTGGTCGACGAGGACGGTCTGGAATCTCCGTTCTAACGCGGCATCCTTTTCAATATGTTTCCGATATTCATCCAGCGTGGTCGCGCCGATCAAATGCAAGTCACCACGGGCCAGCATGGGCTTGAGCAGATTGGCTGCGTCCATCGCGCCTTCCGCTGCGCCCGCTCCCACGACCGTATGCAACTCATCGATGAAGAGCAAGACTTGCCCCTCCGCCGTCTGCACCTCTTTAAGGACAGCCTTTAATCGCTCTTCGAACTCACCACGAAACTTCGCGCCGGCCACTAAGGATCCCATGTCGAGTGTGATCACGCGCTTCTTCTTCAGTCCTTCCGGCACATCCCCTTTGATGATGCGAGAGGCGAGTCCTTCGACGATGGCTGTTTTTCCGACGCCGGGCTCACCGATAAGTACGGGATTATTCTTGGTTCGACGTGAGAGAATTTGCACAACTCGACGGATTTCTTCATCGCGCCCGACGACGGGATCCAGCTTCCCTTGTCCAGCTAGCCTGGTGAGGTCGCGCCCATATTTTTCCAATGCCTGATAGGTGCCTTCTGGGTCCTGGCTCGTGACGCGTTGAGAGCCTCGTACGTGTTGCAGCGCGGCCAGGAGACGTTCCTTTGTGAGGCCAAGTTTTTTGAAGACGCCCCCTTCTTGGACCATGGCGAGGATGACATGTTCAACACTGAGATAATCGTCTTTCAAGGCGCGCTGTTCATCTTCGGCTTTGGCCAAGATCTGGCTGAGCCGTGACGTGATGTGGAGCTGTCCAGGACTTGCCCCAGTGCCCTGTACTTGAGGAAGCTTTGCGAGCGCCTGCTCCACTGCCTGACGAATGGATGGTACAGACAGCCCCGCCTGCTCCAGGAGTGAGGCGGCGAGACCTCCTTCCTGCTCGACGAACGCAAGCAGGAGGTGCTCGACATCAATTCCCTGATGATTTCGCCTTGCAGCATGGGACGAGGCGGTCTGGAGCGCCTCTTGGAGCTTGATTGTCATGCGGTTCATGTCCATCGGATCACTCCTCTCCATTCATGAGCATGTCACCCACATTGACATAATCATAGGAAATGGGAAGTCAACTGCGGGCGAGAAGTGATGAGCTTGACCCGACAAGTTCCCGCAGACTATTGTCTTACATGTCCCAAATTCTGATCGACACACTGGCGCTCTATCGGAATGCCTTTCATAAAACTGGACAGTCTCTTGTCCGCGGCTGGATGACCATGATAGCCGTGGTGGGATTTGGAGGCCTCCTGATGCTCGCTGCCCAGATTGCATCACCACTCGGGATGATCGGAGGGTTTGTGCTGGGTGCGGTGAATGCACTCCTAGTCGGCGCCACCCTGAGCCTGATCGAGCAATCGATTAGCCATGGTCGCACACTCACGTTCCACGACATTCTTGGCAGCTTTGGTCACTACTTTTGGGATGTCATCGGCATTGGGTTCATTCTGTGGCTACCCCTGATGGCACTCGACTTGAGTATGCAGACAAACCCCTATGGACAGCTTCTATCGTACGTGGTGTTTTTGCTCCTCTTTCTCCTGCTGAATCCGGCGCCGGAAATTATCTATCAAGTTCGGCATAATTCTCCGCTCGACGTGTTCAAAACCTCGTACGAATTCGTCCTGGAGAATTGGATCGAATGGTTTCTTCCCTTTGCCGTGATCTTAATTCCCATTGTCCTCTCGCCCATGGGATTACAAACATTCTTTTCCCTTTCCAGTCGAGTGGGGAGGGGAGGCGGGTTGGATTTTTCCCAGCTTCTCGTGCTGCCGTTTACGATTCTCGGTAGTTGGCTGGACTACGTCGGTATCCCTTCTTCAATCAGCTGGTATCTCGGGCTGCTCTTCACGCCGCCACTCGCCGTCGCGATGTTGTTGTTTCGTGGACATCTCTTTGCTTCGCTCCATGGGGTATCACGCCGCCAACGCCGGTTTGTGTCGCCATTTAAGTAGGAACGAGTCGTGTGAGAGGGAAGGAGGGGTTTCCGTGTCTCCTGTGATCTGAAAGTGCTCAAAATTTCCTAGCGTATCCACTCTCTCCGCGATAGGATCACCCATATGTCATATTGTTTGCCGGATCGCTTGAGTGACACCGCCAAATAGTGTATGGAATTACCTACAGCCGCTACATTTATATCCTGGCTTTTCAAGCCTGAGAAAGAGCTTTTCGCGTGCACATATCGATCTTCTGGCGGATCGTCCTGACGTCTCTTGTCATCATTATCGTGATGGCGGGCGTGAATCTGTATGCCTTGTTTCAACTGCGTCAGTTGACGGCCTTAAGTGCCAATATAGCCACTCACCATTACCCTGCGATCGAATCGGCCAAACGTTTGCTCGCCGTGCTCTATGCGCAACTCAA
>DATDFW010000053.1:0-7085 GCA_036522375.1 Nitrospiraceae bacterium | reverse complement strand
ATTTCCGGCAGGCGCTGAAACGTATCCGCTCCTCCCAATTGCAACGGCTGCAGGTATTGGCCAAGCAGGTACAGGTTTCCGTAGGCCAGGCGTTGACTCGCAAAGAGGTTCGATTCGCCGCTGGGAAGGGCTCGCTGCACTCCCGAGTTGCTCAACTGTTGCAGATAACTCGGGTCGGTCACCAAGTTGGCTCGTACCCGAAGGAAGAGATCAGGCGTAAATTGCTGTGTATGCGTTCCTGTGATCAGACCTCGAGCCTGCCTTGCATCTTGTCCCGTCTGGCTCACGCCGGACACATTCGGCAACTCTGTCTGCTGCAGAGCACTGACAAACCACTGCCCCCTCGACTTCCGGTCCAGCACATAACGATATTGGAAATCGCTCCCATAGCCGAGGCTGCTGTAATACACGGGAGAGATTGTCAGGTCCTGACTCGGATTGATGACCCAAAAGAAACTCTCTTGGAGACGCATGCCGAAACGATTGTCGTATCCGACATTGGGAATGAGAAACCCACTGTGTCGCTTCGAGAGCGGATAGGTCATCGTGGGAATAGGAATCATCGGGACATCGTTCACGCAGAGCCATCCTCCCTTAAATGCCACGTTGTCACCGGCATTCAAGTCAAGATCCTTGAAGGTGAAGCGCCAGGCCGGCGTCTCACCTTCCTGCGCATCGCAGTTTGTAAACAGGCCCTCTTTCACTCGATAATGGTCCTCTGAAAACCGCTGCAGAAGGCGCCCCTCCACCAAAGTATTGGTGGCCCTGAGATAGACCCGTCCGTGCGTGACCACCCCAGCCTCGGTATTCACGTTTAGTTCCAACCGTTCGGCGGCGAGATCGGCCTTGGGATCGATGAGTCGAACATGACCCGTGGCTATCAGTATGCCAGGCAATGCTTGGATGGTCATGTGATCAGCCGTCAGACGCAGGGTGCCCTGATTGACGACCACGGAGCCTTCGGCTTCGTAGATTTCCTGCTCCTGTAGATAATCAATTCGTTCTGCGGTGATATCGAGCGGGAGCCCACCAGTTGATGCGGTCGTCGCACCAGTTCTTCCCTCATTCCCTGCTGCACCCCCTTCGAGTGGAAGCAACATCCCCAGCATCAGCCAACCGACCAGGCACATCCACAGCCTCGTCGCGATGCTTGCCATGTCAGCCCCGAAGCAGCGAAAGCCCACAGCCGCGGAACCATGCCTTGCACTCTCCCACAAGTATGAGTGATCCTGTCACACACACCAGACCATCCGACGTCGCCAGCTGTCTGGCCAACACCATCGCGTCATTAAGGGATGGCACAACATACGGGTGAGGCAGCAAACCGCCGAGTGAGACGAGAAGTTCTTGAGCGGGTGTCGCACGGGGAAGATCTGCCTGCGTCAACACCACCGCATCTATAAGATTCCGTAGCGGTTCGGCAAAGCCTCGATGGTCCTTGTCGCGCATCATTCCAAGGACCAGGACTATTGGATGGGATCGTGAAGACTGGCCCGAGCGCATGAGGTAGTCGGCCAAGGCCATTGCGGCAGCAGGATTATGCGCACCGTCCAGCAGAATCGTCGGGCAGCGATCGACCACTTCCAAGCGTCCGGCCCAGTTGACCACACGCAAGCCCGCTTGTACCGCCTCGTTCGTGACGGCGAGCCCTTGAGGTAACGCCGCGCCTAACAGCGCGAGCGCACAAGCCGCGTTATCCAGTTGGTGACGACCCTCTAGAGCACATGTCAATCCGTCATATTGTTTATCCAGGCCGCAATAGGAAAATTGCCGAGGGGTCTCTCCCTCTGTACAAAAATCCTTGTTGAGACGAAACACCTGCGCCTGCCTCTCCCCTGCTACTTCTTCAATGACCCCCCACGCATCATCGTCGAGACGCCCAACCACCACCGGCACCCCCGGCTTAATAATGCCGGCCTTCTCGAAGGCGATGGATGATCGTGTAATTCCCAAATACTCCTGATGATCGAGAGAAATCGTCGTGATCGCACAAGCCAAGGGCGTAACCACATTGGTGGCATCGAATCTCCCGCCCAATCCGACTTCCAACACGGCCACATCGACCCCTGAATCGGCAAAATGCTGCAACGCCATCGCCGTCGTGTATTCAAAAAACGTCGGTGATAGGTCGGGCTTGCAGAATACTTGAAGGTGTTCGGTCAATTGTGCCACCTGCGATTCAGCTATCATCTCGCCGTTCACGCGGATCCGTTCGCGGAAATCCATAAGATGGGGCGAGGTATAGAGCCCTACCCGGTATCCTGCTGCCTGCAATACTGCGGCGGTCATAGCGGCAGTCGATCCCTTTCCATTCGTGCCGGCGATATGCAGCGTGCGGTACCGGGTCTGGGGCATCCCGAGTCGCTCCATCAATGTCGTCATCGTGGCAAGGCCCAGTTTGATGCCATGCTTTTGCAGACGATACAAATAGGCCACAGCCATGGAATAAATCATGGGTATCCAGGCAGGAGGAACGCTAGCCAGAATTCTTTATGAATCTCATGGCGAGGTCATCGACATTGCGGTCTACCGAGACTTGTCGGAAACACCACAGACTGACATCTTGTGTGCCGTGGGAAAATCCGTACAGGCATACAATCCAGGGACGAAGAAATCGAATGGCATCACAGACGTTCATGACGAATCCGACTTAGAAATGGGCCACGAGCGTGCTTAGGGTTTCCTTCAGTTGTTTGCGCTCCACGATCATATCGACCATGCCAT
This sequence comes from Nitrospiraceae bacterium, assembly GCA_036522375.1. Classification (GTDB taxonomy): domain Bacteria; phylum Nitrospirota; class Nitrospiria; order Nitrospirales; family Nitrospiraceae; genus Palsa-1315. The sequence goes on along the minus strand of DATDFW010000053.1, from coordinate 4,361 downwards.
GCTCCAATAGAAATTCCGCTCGCTGAAACTGATCCGGCAGCTGCTGTTTAATAGTCTGTTCGATCACGCGAGGTCCCGCAAATCCGATCAGTGCTTTCGGTTCGGCCAGAATCACATCGCCCAGCATGGCAATGCTGGCGGTGACGCCCCCGAACGTTGGATCGGCCAACAAACAAATGAACGGAAGCTTGGCCTCGCCCAGTTTGGCGACAGCGGCAGAGGTTTTGGCCATCTGCATCAGAGAGAGAATCCCCTCTTGCATCCTGGCGCCTCCGGACGTCGTGACCAAAATGACCGGTAATCTCGCCTCCAGTGCGCGATCGATCGCCCGGCACATCTTTTCTCCGACGACCGAACCCATGCTGCCGCCCATAAAACTGAAGTCGAATACACAGAGCACCACACGACGACCGTTCATCATCCCTTCGCCGATGACCATGGCATCTTTACGACCGGTCTTCCCCTGGTGCGCCTTTATACGATCCTTGTACGACTTCGTGTCCTGAAAATTCAGCGGGTCCTGGGGGCTGAGTTCCGCATCCCACTCTTTGAACGTCCCAAGATCGACTAAGAGCGCAATGCGCTCCATGACAGAAATCGGGAAATGATAATCGCACTTTGGGCAGACCTTATTATTGCGCTCGACTTCTTTACGATAGACGATCTCTCGGCAGTGATTGCATTTCAACCACATCCCTTCAGAAATCTTAGATCGCTTCGGAAGTTCGGGTTCGGTAGTTTTCTGTTTTTTAAACCAGGCCATCGTGCGCTCCTTTAGTCCGACACAGGACCACCGCACCTCATGGGCAAGATGCTATAGGCTGCCAGCAGCGGCAGAATACCATAGCTGTCCTCATGACGCACGTAGATTTCCCATTGGATAAAGGGAGTTCGAACGTCAACCCTGCTAAATGCCCAAGACGATGTGGAACATCATTGCGAGTCCGATGGCCACGCTCCCAAGACTTGCCAGCCCCTGAACCGCAAGAAAGACGGGACGTCCAAGAGTTACCGACCACAAGATCGGGAGACTGATGGCGATCCCGACCAGCATCATCCCCACGATCGAGCCAAGGCCGAATACCGCGATATACATGAGCCCCGCGGATACCGATTGGGCAGACGACAACACCATCAACAATAGCGCAGCCGACCCGGCCAGACCGTGGGCCATGCCGATACAGAAGGGGCGAATGGAGTCACGCCACCAATGCCCATGTCCGTGATCCTCACTCAGCGCATGACTATGCAGATGCACGTGTTGGCCGCCGTCATGGTCGTGAGCATGCACATGCCAGCGTTCTCGGACCAATCGCACCCCGAGTATTCCGCCGAGGAAAACGAGCATCGCGCCAACGCCGAACTCGGCTGCTACCGCAAACGGTTCAGGAATCGGCACACGGACCATCAATACCACTGCCCCGACCAGCAATAACACCACCGTATGTCCAAGCCCCCAGCTGAATCCAATCATGCCGGAGGAACGAAGAGAAGGCCGTTGTGCGAGTACTGTGGAGACTGCAGCCAGATGGTCCGTGTCCAATGCGTGGCGGAGGCCCAACATCAACCCAAGTCCTAATATGGTGAGGAAATCAGTATCCAGCATGGGGGTATCAACAAGAGTTGGCCCTGTGACTTCGGCGTCAAGAGGGGACCGTCAGCCGCCCCGAGCGTGCATTTCGAGATGTGGATTTTCACGAAGTTTTTCGATATCGATGAGTCCCCCCTTACGCAAACCGTCCCGTTCAAGGGCCTTGCGCTCTTCGGCGCCTCGGTCGCGACGGCCCTCCCAGCCGGATCTGAGCAAAGCTCTCATCTCGGTCGCGGATGCACCGGCGCGGAGGGGCGTTCGCAGATCCGTTCCCGTCGAGGCGTACAAACAGTGGTACCACATGCCATCTGAGGTTACTCGGCTACGATCGCACGTAGCACAAAACGGTGTGGTTGTCGAAGGAATAATCCCGAAGGTTGTCCCATCCGGCAACAGATATCGCTGAGCCGGCGCTGCTCCCCGCTCGGGCATCGCTTCAATTGGCCCATAGTGCTCGGTCAGCAGCGTTAATATGGCAGCCTGGGAAAGTACTTGTTGTTGAGACCAGTCGTTCGCACCGCCGACGTCCATATATTCGATAAATCGAACTTCTGCCTGCACCTGCTTGCCAAACTCGATCAGCGCGACCAATTCATCGTCGTTGAACCCCCGAATCGCCACCGTATCCAATTTTAAGCCGATAAATCCCGCGCGAACCACCGACTCAATCCCTTCCATGACGCGGGCATGTTCATCACGGCGGGTCAGTTGGCGAAATCGCTCCGGCCTGAGCGTATCGAGGCTGACCGTGATACGGTGGAGCCCTGCTTCGTACAGCGCCTGAGCCTGGTCCGCCAGAAGAATTCCATTCGTCGTCAGCGCGATATCAGTCACTCTTGAATTTTGGAGTAAGAGGCGAATCAGCTGGGGCAGATTGCGTCGAAGCAACGGCTCGCCACCCGTCAAGCGCACATGATCCACGCCGAGATCCGTAAAATAACCCGTCAGACCTGCCATTTCCTCATGGGTCAGCATATCCTCACGCGGCAACCAGATATAGTCCTCCTCCGGCATACAGTACTTGCAGCGGAGATTGCATCGATCCGTCACGGACAAACGTAAACTGCGAAGTGGCCGGCCAAACATGTCGCTGACTGGCACTATAGAATCGCTGACTATTGCTCGGTCCACCGGCCACCCCTCTCGCCTCTGAAAACGATCCAACGCGTACGTTTCATGTCGTTCACGGATGTTCCTCTACCCACACTTCACCTTCCGGTGTGTGCTCGAGTTTCCAGATCGGCGTGATCTGTTTCAATTCATCGATCGCCCACTTGCAGGCACGAAACGCCTCGGCCCTGTGCTCAGCCCCCACAACAATCAGCACGATGTTGTCGCCGATGCCGATTTCACCATACCGGTGGAGGATCGCAACTTCGATGATGTCAAAATCCTTCAATGCCCGCTCACGAATCTCCCGGAGCTTCTTCTGCGCCATCCCCTCGTAGTGCTCGAAGGTAATCCTGGAGACATCGCGCCCTTTGGAGCGATCACGCGCCGTCCCGAGAAATATCGAAATGCCGCCGATACGTTTCGACCGGCTTCGCACCCGATTGACCTCTACATCAATCGAGAAATCTTCCCGTTGCACACGGACAAATCGGGCATCGTCCTGTATGTCATTCATAGGCGAAGTTCCACCGGCAAACGGTGGTAACAATGCGATCTCATCACCGTCTCGAATCTCCGTCTCCTCGTGGGCAATTTCCTGATTCACCGACAACAGGACTTTCTTCTTATGGATCAACTCCCCGATCATGGGATATCCAGCATTCAAAAGCTCAACCAAATCTTTCACTCTTCGACCATTTCCCAATGCCAGAGAGAGAGAATCTTGACTCCCTGCCAATGATTTTGTCATGCCGAATAGCCGGATCGTCACCATGAGCCTGCGCTAGCCCCTTTTGTACGTACCAGATTTCCCACCGGACTTCGTAACAAGACAAATATCGCGGAAACTCATCCCCCGATCGATCGCTTTGCACATATCATAGATCGTGAGCGCCGCCACCGAAGCCGCTGTCATCGCTTCCATCTCCACTCCAGTCGGCCCAATCGTCTTCGCGGTCGCCACAATAGTGATCGAACAACGGCCTTCTCGATCTGGCTGATGGTCTTCTTTGAACGAGATGTCGACACTGGTGAGGAGAATCGGATGGCACATGGGAATAAGATCCGGCGTCCTCTTGGCTCCCATCACGCCGGCAACCTGTGCGACGGATAAGACATCACCCTTGGCAACTTTCCCCCGTTGAATTTTTTCAAGAGTCTCCGGTTGGAGAACGACTGTAGCCTGAGCTGTTGCAACCCGCTCGGTTGAATCCTTCGCACTGATGTCGACCATACGTGCCCGCCCCGACTCGTTGAAGTGCGTAAATTCTTTCATTTTGTGAGCTGAATCAGCCGGTTGTAGAGGAAAAGTGAGGTGATTATAGAAGCCGGTCGAAAGGCCCGTCAAGGGCGAGGCAGAGTGGCCTGGTTGTCCCTCCTGCTCTCGGCACGCGCCAGATAGGAATGTGATCGTTGGACGCGCTCAATCGAGGATCAACGAGGCCACACTGCTGAGGAAGTAAGTGGAGGGGGAATGAGAACGAATGACAACCATGGTCTCGTGCTCCCGATCAGAGGCGGGATGGAGCCTGAATGATCTTCGTGCTCGCGCAACGCGCGGCCTCAGAAGGCCCTCGTTGGACACGCGCAGTAGAAGATCCATCAGCCCCCATCCCTGAAGCGAAGCCCGGAAGGATGAACTAGAATGAAGCAATGGTCG
>DATDFW010000052.1:0-3156 GCA_036522375.1 Nitrospiraceae bacterium | reverse complement strand
AAATGACGAGTTTGAAGGTACCGGCATCGGTCTCGCGAATGTTCGCCGAATCATCCATCGGCATGGTGGACGGACCTGGGCCGAAGGGGCACCAGATCAAGGAGCCACTTTTTACTTTTCGCTCCCACTCGCGAGGCCTCTCAGATGACTACGGTCAAGCCTATCTTGCTTGCAGAAGATAACCCGCGCGATGCCGAACTGGCGCTCGCCGCGATGGAAGAACATCGTATCGCCGACAAGGTTGTGGTCTGTCACGATGGCGCTGAAGTCCTCGACTATCTCTATTGTCGAGGAACCTTTGCATCCAGACAGCAAGGTAATCCTGTGGTTGTGTTCTTGGATCTCAAGATGCCCAAAGTCGACGGCCTCGAAGTCCTGAAAACCATTAAGAACGACGTGAACCTGAAACCGATTCCCGTTGTCATGCTCACGTCTTCGCGAGAGGAGCGCGATTTGGCCAAAAGTTATGCGTTGGGCGCCAACGCCTATGTGGTGAAGCCGGTTGAGTTTCACCAGTTCATCACGGCTGTGAAGGAACTCGGTATCTTTTGGGGCGTGATCAATGAACCGCCCCCCGAAAGCTCTGAGCCGATTAAATAGTCTCCTCACAAAGGACCTGTGAAAACCCCACTGCGACTACTCCAGCTTGAGGACAATACGGTTGATGCAGAATTGATCACCGCCACCTTGACCGAGGGCGGAATCCTCTGCCAGTCGCAACTCGTCGACACACGTCAGGCATTTGTGGCGGCCCTCAAGGAAGGGCGGGTGGACTTGATCCTAGCGGACTATTCGATCCCCGGCTTCGACGGCATGACGGCGCTCACCTTGGCACGTCAACACCGTCCTGACGTGCCCTTTCTCTTCGTCTCCGCCACCATCGGAGAAGAGCTGGCTATCGACGCCATGCATCAAGGTGCGACGGACTATGTGCTCAAACAACGACTCGGACGACTGGTACCTTCGGTTCAGCGTGCCTTACGTGAATTCGAGGACCGCTCCGAACGGAAACGGGCGGAAGAGGCCCTTCGGCAAAGTGAGAAACAGTTTCGGCAGTCCCAGAAGATGGAAGCGGTTGGTCGGTTGGCAGGAGGGATCGCGCATGACTTCAATAATCTCCTGACCGTCATTATGGGATACAGTCAAGTGCTTTTAACGGAACTTGGCCCACAACACCCTCTTCGCGGAAAGATCGACGAAACACTGAAGGCCGGCGAACGGGCAGCGACATTGATCCGACAACTGCTCACATTCAGCAGCAAACAACCGCTGGATCCGAAAATCCTGTCGCTCAATACCGCGGTCGCGAATTTGGAAAGTCTGCTGCGCCGCCTCATCGGCGAGAATATCCAGCTTGTCAGTACACTCGATCCGATGAACGGCCGGCTACGTGCCGACCAAGCTCAGCTTGAACAGGTCCTGGTGAATCTTGTCGTCAACGCGCGGGATGCCATGCCGAGGGGTGGAACACTTACGATTGAAACGGCCCAAGTCGAACTGACCCGCAGTCCGGTTTACCACCTCACCCCATTGCCTCCGGGTCTCTATGTTCGATTGACCGTCAGCGACACCGGTTGTGGCATGGATCGCAACACACAATCCCATATCTTCGAGCCGTTCTTCACCACAAAAGGAGAGGGAAAGGGAAGCGGTCTGGGCCTCTCTACAGTGTTTGGGATTGTCACCCAATGCGGTGGGGCGATTGACGTTACCAGTCGAGTGGGCCAGGGTACACGCTTCGACCTGTATTTCCCGAACATCGAGTCCGATATCCTCACGACCGCGCCAATGCAGCCTGTGCGGCAACCTCAGAGGGGCACGGAAACAATTCTCCTCGTGGAAGATGACCCAAGTGTCCGTACGCTCGTACGAGACGAACTGCGGAAGCTCGGCTACCGGGTTCTAGAAGCTAAGAATGGAGTCGAAGCTTGCTTGCTGGCGACGCAACAAACAGGATTGGTCCAGCTCCTCCTGACCGATGTCGTCATGCCGGGTATGGGCGGACGTGAGCTGGCACAGCATCTCTCCGTCATCAAGCCGGATTTACGAACGCTGTTCATATCGGGCTATATGGATGACGTCGGCATCATGGCCGGCCAAGAAGAGGGGACGAGTAGTTTCCTGCAAAAGCCCTTCACCCCCGAAGTGCTCGCTCGAGCGGTGCGCAATCTACTCGATGTCAGCACACCATCAGCCAGAACCAACCCAGCAAAAACCTTACGGTAACCTGCGAAGCTCGTCTGGCAAACGTCGGGCAAGTTCCTCGAAAGATTTGACGCTCCACACCGACCCTCTCTATACTTGTTTATCTGATCCTAAATTATGATGGCACAGGACAACAGCTTCCCCTGGTCTTTCCCTCTCGCCCAATGTCTCCTGGGTCTCATGGTCGTCATGTTTAACGGACCTTCGACGACGATGGCTCAGACCCTCACAGAGGACCACCTTCGAGACGGTTTATCCATTTCTGTCTGGAATCCTCGCACGCAATGCCCTGACGTTGCGCCGTTGGTCGCCATCGAGATCGACCCCGACCGCTATCGCTTTACCGTACACCACTACCAACAGGATGGATTCTCAGTTCCACTCGATATTTACCAGTGGCAAGAGCGAACCGGCCACGAGCTGGTATTCAATGCCGGACTTTTCCGTGAGAATTACGCATATCTCGGGCTGCTTTATGGAAACGGACGCTCATTGGGGAGCAAGCGGCACGTGACATGGCTGGGACTGTTTGTGGCGGAACCGGCGGAAAATCACTCACGCCGCGCCAGGGTCTTGGACTTGACCTACGACGCCTTCGACGAACGGCAACCGCCCTATCAGGAGGTGGCGCAATCCCTCATGCTCCTGGACCGGACAGGAAAAGTCCGTGTGCGCCAAACAGGAAAGCGTGCACATCAGACCCTCGTCGCCGAACAAGACGATGGGCATCTCCTCGTCCTGAAGACCACGGCAGTGGTGTCTCTTCATGCCCTTGGAGAATGCCTGCGGGACGCCTTTCCCTCTCTACGCCAGGTCATGGCCATGGATGGAAGGTCTTCTTCCGACGTCGCCGTCAGCCCTTCGCTACGACAAGCGATGTCTAAAACGGCAGGGGTACACAACTGGATTCCCCTGTTAGAAAGTAGCACTACCGCCCACATCGGACTTCCA
>DATDFW010000051.1:0-5893 GCA_036522375.1 Nitrospiraceae bacterium | reverse complement strand
AGTGCAGGGCGTCCAAGGTACCGTGACAAATAAAGGAGCGTCCTCAAGGAGCACGCTTTTCTGAACCTCGGCGCGCAGCGGCATCGGCTGCCAACAGATAGGAAAGCGGCGGAAGGGGCGAATCGTGAAGGGGACAGGAGCCTCGCAGAGAGGCCTATTCTAAGGGTTGAGAAGAAAGGTGCAAGGGTTGGAATTGGAAATGGTGATACTCCTCTGGCGATTATAGGTTGTCACTCATTTCCATGTTTATTTCACCCTTTGTTCGCTTTGGCACTTCCACTTGGATTTATATGCTGTATATATGGACCTCTGTCTGGAAGGCGCTTTAACGTCATAATTCCAACCTATTTCAAAATTCGCTCTGCCGTTTCTTTCCCGCTTGCAAGCGCCGCTTCTACGGTAGCCGTATCTTTTCCCCCGCATAGCGCTTCTCCAGCAAGGAAGATTTGATTGTGCACCGGTTCGACCAACCCTTCACGAGCTCCCTTGGCTTCCGGTGTTACATAACTATAAGCCCCTTGGGCAAGAGGATCAGCCGACCAATTAATAATCTTGGAGACATGTAATTGAGTGTGTAAAAAGTCTTCACGAACCTTAAACGATTTGGCGAGAGATGTAATAGCTATTTCAAGCAGCTGTTGGATCGAACTGCTTTTAACTTGTTCAGTCTGATTCCCTGCTAGCCAACCAGTAAGAACGGGATATGACTCTGGATATTGGGTCCACCAGGTGGGAACGGTTTCATCACAATGTAAAAACATCATGTTTGTCAGATCTTGGCCAAGGCTATATTTCCACCAGTCACTTTTAAATTTGAGTAGGAACTTAATGGCCTGGCCGAAGCCGATTTGTGATGCAGCTGTCATCTTTTCTGGCAAAGCCGGGATAAAGCGAAGACTATTGCACAGTACGGGCAAGGGAATGGTCACAACCAATTGTTTAGCCCGACACATGTAACCACTTCTACAGGAGACATGAATCCCGCTGAGGTCTGCATGAATGGTCTTCGCTTCCTGATTGAGGCGTATTTCTACACCATGCGTGCGACATTCTGCCTCCAAGAATTGTAATAGGGCACCATAGCCTTCTTTTATCCTCCCCAGGAGCCACTCCTCTCCATTGAGCCATCCTTCACGGAGCGCGAATGTACTCATTCTGCGAAGATCTGCCGCTTCATATCCTTCGACCATCTTTCGTATCCAGTCCCGGAACGCAATATATTTATCCTCGTGAAAGTGTCGCTCAAGAAATTGAGCAATTGAGATATCATCGGTCAGTGCTCGAAGATGCTTATGAAGCCTCTCTTTGTGGGGGAGAAACACTGGATCATTGGTGGGCTCCCCTACGCTTTTTGACAACTGAGTGCCTCGCAGACGCCACACCTCTCCATTCAATGGAAGAAGCGTAAGGCCGGCTTGGCGAATAAGTAGCATGGTTACACGCGCTTCTCCATGAACAAATTCCGCTCCGGCTTGCGCGTTGTACCCGAATGTATTTAAAGGAAGGGGCCAAATTCTCCCGCCGATTCTATCTCGTGCTTCAAGAATGAGTACCTTCTTTCCGGCGAGAGCAAGCTCTCTTGCTGTCATGAGTCCAGCTGCACCGGCTCCTAGAATTATTACTTCTTTGTTCATATCTCATCTCGAGCGAACGATTCTCACGGAGACAGGCAGCCAAGATCGCTGCAGTGAGAAAGGCCGTCAAGGACGACCTCTCCCGTTCCCAGGAGGTTCGCCGGTGCTGTCATTAACGGATTCAATGGGCGCTCTATCTCCGGGCCGAGCGCAATCCGAGCCCTCTCCGCATCCGCGACTGTCTGCCAGAGTGTCAAAGTCAGAAAGCGACCATTACCAGTGTCCACAACGACTGTGCCACCATACCCCTGTCGGGCCGAATGGAGGGACTGAAAATCCTTAAACTCCTTGCGGTCCTGGATCGGTTGTTTTAGTCCACAGAAGGTTTCTCTCATAACGGCATGCATTCTCCAACCACCAGTGTTCTCAAGTAGAGCTGCGAGAAACGCAGACTTTCGTGGTTGATAGTAGCGAAAACGACTTCTCGGGAAGACGGCAGTTCCGAATATCGGAGATGGAAGCGGTAGACGATTCGCGTTAGTGACACTGTGTGGACCGAGGGAGGTGTATAGTGTGTGCCATTCGTTGACTCATCGGATGATTGATCTCTCGGCTAGTTGCTGTCTTAAATAAAAGATTACCGACACTTCACGCTCGCGCCACATGCCGATCATCGGCTAGTCTTCGGTCCTACGGCAGCAATCGCCACTGGCTGGGGGTCGGCGATCTTAGCGAAGGTGAGAAGGTTGAGGAGTTCCATGTGAGCGACGACGACCTCGGGGTCTCGCTGCAGAGCTTCATAGTAGCTCCGTGCAAACCCGTCTCCTTCCTCTGAAAGTCGGATGAAGAATCGAACCATTTTCAGAATGCTTTCCCCTTCGACAAGCGAGAACTCGGAGTCGCCTTCCAAGAGCTGATCGATCCGATACACCAGCAAAGGGAAGGGATGAAGCCAAGTAAACCACGGATCGTTCGATACCAATTGCAGCAGTTTACTGGATGACGCGACTCGGCCATTGATGCGCTCATAGGTCACAAGTTCTGCCAGAATAAGGGTCATGTGCAGACGTACGAGACCGCTCCGTACGTCGAGGAGTCTCTTGCGCTGGGGACAAAATATCGTGAATACAGTTTCCATATATTATCGGTAATAGGAGGATACTATTTCATTTGACTGATGGTGCTAGGAGATTCCCTGGTTAGGGATCTTTCCCCCGAGAGGGTGGTTCTCCCGCTGCCTCAAATCTCGACGTCAAATCTATCACCGATCATCTCAGCTCAATTCGTTCATCAGTTGATCCGAACCACCAATCGACTAGGGGCATTTCTAGCTCTAGGGGTTCTGTGTTGGCATACAATAGATGTCATCTCTAACCAAGGATCTGTAACTATGGCATCGATCCTTTCACTCATTCCTTCACTCGTTGGCGCCTGTTCACAGCTCATTCTTCTCCTGGCCCTAAGCGGTTGCCAGCCCATCGCGGGAAAAACGACCGGCCTTCCGAGCAGCGATCCATCGATTTCCAATGCCGTGCAGATGAAATTAATGAGAGACCCTCTTTCGAGCTTCTCACGTATTGATGTCGACATGGCCCGTGGTGTGGTGAAGCTGAGTGGGATGGTGGAGACAAAGACGTATCAGGATCGGGTGGATCGGCTTGCGCGGCAAGTGGATGAGGTAGTCGAGGGTGACAAGGGTGTACAGCTTCAACCGCGTTCTCTCACTGGCCGATATAGCCATGCAGCTCAGTTGGGCGACAGGCAGACCGAGGGCTCTGAGAAATCTCGTGGCCAAGCGGATCATCAGGCACCGTCTCTTCGGACCTATGGAGGCCTCATCATTCAAGGCGATGTGGTCCGGGTCGACAGAGGCTACTATTTCGTCAAGGAGAAGGATGGGCAAGAAGTCCGGTTAGAGACTGACAAAGCTACCCAGATGGGACGAATCAAAGAGGGCGACCATATTGTGGCAACGGTAGACGAGGGAAATCACGCGCTCTCGATTCACTCAGTTCCATAATAAGGTGACGCGAACCATGAGCATGAGACTGTAGGTGGACGGCGCTATTCTCTACATCGGAGAGGCGTGATGAAATCTATCGCCATCTTGGAAAGATATCTAGCGATTCTGTTCATCGTCCTGCTGTTCGTGAATGCTGGCTGGACAGTTTCCCGGGCGGAGCAGCCGAAAGCCGTGGGGCCAAATTGCCGCATCTCGTGGGATAAGACAAACGACCCGAAAGTGACATGGTACCAACTCATAGTATTCGATCGGAGCAACCAGTCTAAGAAAACGGTCCGTTTCATTCCCGCCGACACCACGAATATATCCTGCAAGGATGCAGGCGCCAGCCATGAAGGACTGTGGGACGTAACCGTGCAATCCTGTTTCGACAAATCAACGTGTGGTTCCCCGAGTGAGGCCGTACCCATGCGTATTACAGCCAATCAAGCCATGAAGAGCCAATAATTTCTGCCAAGTTGATTGAGGCTGCCCTCCGTACCTTTCTATCAGCGGACGCTTCTGAGTTCGTATTGACATTGGTGCCATCCAGCGAGAACGCAGTCGGTGGCTGAGTGAAATCAGATCTGTGTAGAAAAATTGTCCTGCGGTTCGGACAGCTTGTCTAGATAAAATGCGGGGAGATGTGCTTTCTAATTTTTCCCCTTCGACCAATAAAGAAGATTCCATTTCGCCCCTTGCTGGCACAGCGGGTATATCAATTGCATTTCTGTATTGACATGATAATTACGAGATACGCAAGCAGCGCGATCGAAACCTAGCATTTTGTGTATTTGTGTAATGGGGTTAGTTCTCATTTTTACTAACAACTATACCAAGGGGGAGCTGTCATGAAAACCTATACTATTCTTGGGATCGCTCTATGTAGCCTCCTCAGTTTGCCCGCTCTGGCATTGAGTCAAGAACAAGCGTTGACTGGTGAGAAGTCCCTGACATTTCCCGACAGCTATAATACATATACGTGTTCCGTCAATTCTCCCTGTCGCAATGTGACAGGAAAAATCATGCGAATCGAAGAATCTTATTGGATTAGAAACTCCGAAGGAGGGGAGACCCATCTGAAAGTCACGCGGGACACCAAGATGGAGAATCTGCCGAAAGTCGGAGACATTATCGGAGCCAAACTCTCTTCAAGCGGAGAGGCGAATGCGATCGTGAAACTCGAGGATCTCCCGAAACCTAAGGAATTCGCAGCTCCCTCACTTACGCAGAAAGACTTGCGTTGAGAGGGTGGGAACTCCTATCAAAGGTTAGTTGAATGCGAGATCTACGTCCGCCATTTGTTTTTGAACTGTTCGGGGCTCGTTGATTCGAATAGAGAAATGGTTGAGAAAGAATGAAACAATGTAACTGACCAATGGCCCGTTCTTGTGCAGCCAACGTGCACAGGACGCCGTTACTGTTTCGGTATACGGAAATGGTGTTCAGGGTACGCGCTCTCAATCGTTGGTGCCACTAATGGCACGGCTTCGGAGCCCAAGAACGAAGATGGAGACGCGGAGCAATCGGCAAGGGCGAAAGGTTGGATTGCTGGATATCACTTCCGGTTGGATGACAGCTCCGGTTGTCCACACAAGAGCGGGCCTGTTTTGTTGAAAACGCCGCTTTCGTTTAAAATTCACTAACGAGCCACGAATCTGAAGGGCCATTGCCGCAATCCATCCCAGAGGCATCTTGTAATCGATCAGGAGAGGGAGCCTGCGCCAGTCCGGCGCTGAATGTCGTGGTGTAAATCTTCGCCCGATGTGTGCTGTTTGAAAGTCATACGCGCCAGCGAGCTTGACTCAGCCTCCTCGATGCTGTGTGAGGACAATCACTGCGACTTTCGGCTGGCTGGGGGATCGAAGTTGCATCGACCAAGAGCGTAGAGCCTGGTCCCCTTCGTGCACGCACGTGTTCACAGTCCATGCGAGGTTTTTCTCTTCGCTCATCATATCCTCCCATGTTATGGATGAAAGGGGATGCTTGAGTGATTAGTCTGATGGTCTCGATGCAAGAAAGCCAATCAGTCCTGCCGCCGCCTCTTGAGCCTCCGCATCTGCCATTCTCAGATTGCCGTTCCTGAAACAACGATCTAACAGCGACAGCGGACTAGATTGGCTCGCCTCCACCTTCTCAACGACGCTACCGATCTTGTCTTGCCCTCGTCGAACCAGGTGGCCACATTAACCATTCACTATGGTGCCCCCGTTTGGATGCAGCACTTGTCCCGTCATGTAAGAGGCATCCTCGGAGGCCAAAAAGACATAACTCGGCGCCACCTCTGCTGGTTCGCCTGCTCGCTTTAAGAGCACGT
>DATDFW010000050.1:0-2381 GCA_036522375.1 Nitrospiraceae bacterium | reverse complement strand
CTGACCGTATTCTTGTTTGCACGGTACCTGCTGTGGAGGGGCATCTATACGCTGAACACCAGCGACTGGGCGAGCCTCTTGATGAGTTGGACGGTGTATACGGCAGAGGCTTATGCCTTTATCCAGATCCTGCTGTTTGCCTATCATGCATGGTCGCCGCTCGAACGTCAGCCGATTCCGCTGTCGCACCATCCGAACGTCGATATTTTTGTCACAGTCGTGGATGAGCCCCTGGCCATTCTTCGTCGCACACTGATTGGCTGTGTTCATCAGGACTATCCCAAAGACTGCTACCGTGTTCATGTGCTGGACGATGGTCAACGCGATGAGATTCAAGCATTGGCCAAGTCGTTGAACTGTGGATACATCCGTCGCCCGGACAGACAACATGCGAAAGCCGGAAATCTGAATCATGCCTTGCAGGAGACCTCGGGGGAAATAGTTGCGATCTTTGACGTGGATCACGTTCCGACCAATCGTTTCTTGAAGGATACGGTGGGATTTTTCCAGGATGAGCAAGTGGCGTTTGTTCAAACGCCGCATCATTTTTACAACCCAGACGTGTTTCAGAAGAATCTTCAACTCGATGGAGTGCTCAAGAATGAACAATCGCTGTTCTATCGTGTCCTTCAAGGAGGCCGCGATCGGCATAATAGTGCGTTCTTTGCAGGAAGCTGCGGCTTGTTTCGTCGTCGTGTGTTGGTCGAAATTGGCGGGTTCCGCACCGAAACCGTGACCGAGGATATTCACACGAGCATGGTCATCCATGCCAGAGGCTATCGGTCATGTTATCTCAACAAGGTGCTGGCAGTAGGACTCATGCCTGAAACGTTCGAAAGCTCCATGAAACAGCGAATCCGGTGGGCGATTGGCCACGTGCAGATTTTCTTTCAGACGAATCCGTTCACGATGCGCGGCCTCACCCTCGCGCAACGCCTCGGCTACTTTGCATCCATTTTTTATTTCCTTCACGGGCTGCCTCGGATCGTGTGTCTTATCGCTCCGCTCTTTGCGCTGCTCCTGGGAATTATTCCCGTCACGGCGGATGTTCCATCGCTTGTCGACTTTTTCGGCTCCTATTATCTGGCGACGCTCGTCATGTTGAGGACCGTCAGCCGAGGGACGCGAAATGCCTTCTGGTCGGACATTTATGAAACGGCGGGCAGTATCGCGCTGAGTTGGGCCACGCTGACGACGGCTCTAAGGCCTTGGAAAAAACGGCCATTTGTCATTACTGCCAAGGGAGTGACTCAAGAACGGCGCGGGTTCTCCCGATTCTCATACATACTACCGCATGTAATGATTATGGGACTGCTTATTGCAGGGCTGGTGACTGGGATACGCTTATGGATGGCGAATGTTCCACTTCCAGGGCTGGAGGTCAGCCTCTTTTGGGGCACCTTTAATCTGATATTAGTCGGCGTAGCCATTCTGGCTGCCGTAGAATTGCCTGAATGGCGAAACACATATCGTATCAGGCATAGACTGCCCTGTGAATTAGTTGCAGGAGAAGAACACCTCACCGGGGTGGTGGAAGACATCAATGAAACGGGAGCGCTCATTCGAGTGAACACGCAGGTGCTGGGAGAAAATAACCGGGTACTCGTCAGTATCAACAATCCCGCAGGGGACTGGCTTACAGTCGAAGGCCGAATCTGTCGACAGGAGCAGGTGTCAGCCAGCGAGGTCGAGATCGGGCTGAAATTTATCGATGTGGACGAAAAGACAGCTGATTCGTTGATCGTTGCCGCGTTTTCCGATTCTCGAGCCTGGAATCAGCCTGAAGCCGAACCAGGAATCTTCCGGAGCTTGTGGTCGTTGCTATGCGTGTTTGTACAAGTTGTCAGGACGCAGAGAAAATCACTTCGCCGTGACCTTCGCCTTCCCTATTGGGAAAACTGTCTCCTGGTGTTCCCTGACTGTACCCTGAAAGGCAGAGTGGAGCAGATTTCAGCGACCGGTCTATCGGTGAATATTCCGGGAACTGTCGACCTCGTCGGTGAGAATGGAACCCTGTATGTAGAATCCTTTGCCTTGAAGGTCCGTCGGAGATGGGTGACGCAATGTGATGGCGTTGTGATGGCCGGCTTCACCATCGAACAGATTGACGAGGGAGCAGATCAATGGCGAGAACTCACCTCTCTTGCGGCATAGTATTGTGTGTGGCCCTGTTATGGCCTGGTGTCGTGGCAGCCGGGGATGTCTTTACCGGCTATCAAATCGATAACCACAGCCAGTATTTCACGTACTTGGGTGTACGGACTCCGTTGACCTCCAGCGACTCCACCCTCCAACCGTTCATTCAAGTCATGGGAGCGGGCCTCGGCTACAAATTCAACGACAACGGAGTCAAGCGCGATGCCGAGATTCAGTTTGCTACC
>DATDFW010000049.1:0-3284 GCA_036522375.1 Nitrospiraceae bacterium | reverse complement strand
CGAACCGAGGTCGCTCTGGTTCTTTTAGTCAAACCTCCCGGACGTGGATGGAGATTATTCGATACGAGTGACTTTCCAACCTCTGAAGACCCTGCTCGGCGAAGAAAATTACCGTCGCCGGAACGATCACATGACGACTTTTCAGGGATGGATCCAGCAGATTCAGGATGCATGTGAGGCAATGATCGCGGGAAACTGGGCACGGGTGGCCCAGGCTTTGATTTTTTCGCCTTACTCTAACTGTGGGTGCCCCTCTCTTTCCTGATTTTGGAAAGGGTGGGAGATGCAAATCCCCACCTCTTGAGCTTTCGATTTTATCTTTGTCAGAGAATTTCATGCCTCCCGGACGGAAAACTTCTTGCTGCAGATAGCCATTTTCAATTGGCGTGATGACGATTTATCAACAAAAGGCAGGAATCAGCTAATCTAGGATCGCACAAGGGAGACGGCATTTGGTGAAGATCATTCTCGGCACATTGCTTGCCCCGGTTCTTGTGCTCTGGGGATGGTGGTCGTTCTTGCGCCGAAGTCGCCGTCACAAAGAGAATGGATTCCGATACGTTTACGTCAACCGTGACGGATCGGCACGTGAACTGACGGCTGATGAACAAGAGTACTTAAGTGAAAAATTCTCCGGGGGAGATGGTGGAAGACCGTACATCAAATTTAGGTATGAGTCGCTGACTCCCGATGGCCGGATAAGCGGGTTTCTAGAGCGGAGACAACTTCCAGCTAGAATTGAGATTCAACCACAGCCGACTCTTGCTCCAGGTCTTCGTCAGGTAGATTAGCTCCGCCGAGGCAGCCCCTTTGCCACCGCCTCGGCCCCCGGCGGTTCCCGGAACGGTTCCACAGCGATGCGCTGGTAACGCACTTCCAGCACGGACAACTCTTCCGTACCGTTTGGCGCTTGGAGAACTACGTCGTCGCCCGCCGCCGATTTCATCAACGCGCGACCCAGCGGTGACACCCAACTGATGTGGTTGCGGTTGAGATCAACCTCGTCAGTGCCCACGATGCTCACCACTCGCTCGGCTCCCGAGGCATTGACGTAGCGCACCGTCGCTCCGAAGAATGCCCTGGCCTTCGCCGGCCCCGATCTCGAAGCTTCCGGGTCCACCACTTCCGCGGCTTCGATTCGCTTGGTGAGAAAGCGAATCCGCCCATCGATCTGCCGCAGCCGCCGCTTGCCGTACTGATAGTCGGCGTTTTCACTGCGATCGCCATTGCCGGCAGCCCACGTCACCACCTCCGTCACCGCCGGGCGTTCCTTGGTGAGCAGAAAGTGGCGCTCATCTTTAAGACGCTGCAGCCCGCTCGGTGTGATGTAGTTCTTGGTGTGCGTGCCGGGCTCGTCCGGTTTTGGTTTTCTCGTAAACCCTTTTCGCATCTCGTAATCCTACCAGCGCGAATCTGTGGGCGCTCCTGATAAAAACGGATGAAGGCCGAGCCGATTAACGTCTCTGTGTTGGTAATGGAGCTGGTGCGAATGCCCGTGTTTCTCTACTGCCTGCGTTGACTAGCAGCCTTTTCGACTTCTGATAATCATCATGGTCAAGTGCGCTGCATCTCGAATAGCCCACGGTCATCCATCGAGGGTCTTTCTCGTGGACGATTGGCGATCCGCAGTTTGCCGCATTGAGATAGTCGAGAGCTGTGCGTCCCTTTGAGTCCTTCATTCGAGCATCGGCCCCAGCTTTCAAGAATATCTCGATCGCATCTGGATCTCCGTGCTGAACTAGAAGCATAAGTGCGGTCATACGGTCATCGTTGACTGCGTTCACTTCGGCACCTGCATTCAAAAGATCCTCATCCGCCATGCCCGTAACAGCAGATGCCATCAGCGCTGTTTCGCCTCTCTTGGAGCGGGCATTCACCGCTACTCCTGCTTTAATTATTTCGCTCACCACTGAGACGCCATAGGAGCTAGCGGCATACATCAGGGTCGTCCATCCGCTGGCGTCAACGTCAGTCAGTTTATCTCCCGCCGCTAACGCGGCTTCGAAAGCATCTTTATCTCCGCGATGTGCCGTATCCATGAGCTTTGTCTTACCTGGTTTGGGTAGATACTCAAAGGTGATTTCCGCAATACTTTCAGTTGTCGGATTACCATGCCGCCACTGATGTGTATTGGCGGTCAGGTCAACAGCTAATTCAACGTCTCTGAAGATCGCCGGCGCGGCATCGCCGTACTCGCCAACACTTTTCTCCCGTCCCCCGATCCGCACCTTAAAAGAACTACTACCGCCGTCCATCAACCCCGACTGGTTGTAGCGACTGCACAGTCCCCAAATGGCTGGAGTGCGAAAGCTCTCAAACAGAGAGTTCGCCTCGACCGGTGTGATCTGTCCTCTCTGGGAACGATTGCCTTGCTTCCAAAAAACCGAGCCGTCCGCACCAACCCTCACTTCTTCGTCCCAACGTTGCAGCTCTATGAAATCTCCATCTATCACGGTTGCTGGAGGTACGCGATCATCGTCAGTTGGACATTCTGAGCGATCCAATCCCGTCGTAGAGATCGAAACGACCCGAACTTGTCCTGTTCCATCTATCACTGCTTTAGTCACTGGCTGGCCATCGTCATATCCATCATCAGGTTGATTGAGCAGGAAATGAAATGTGACCTTGTAGGCTGGCCCGACGAGTTCCGCTTTCGGCTCTAAGTGCCAGGCCTTCACGTTTTCGACCGCGATTCCTTGCAACATTGGATGACCAGAGAGGGGCGTTACATCGACAGTCCGACCTTCCGGTGTCTGTCGGAAACTGACTACAACATCACCCTGAATGTGAGCAACTCTTGCGATCGGAGGATATTTCAGTTCGGGGAGTGAATCAGGTAAGACCGTCTGCGCTTGACAAATACCAAAAGTCGTCGCCAACAGCGCTAACAACAACGATAGCCGTATTCTCGACATATCCGGTATCTCTTCTATCTGGGAACTATTGGCTTATCTAAGGATACACAACATTCCCAGACGGCTGGCCCCCCTTTCGAACACCGCGAAAGATGATTACTCCAAGGTTTAGAATTAATCTTCGTTTCGAGAGTTTGCCTGTCGACGCAGAAGTGGTCCACCCGCCGGCAAATTATGGCCACTTAACTCAGGGAGCTAACGTGAGCGAGCAGGGCTGGAAAGGTTTCCTCGCAACTAAGGGTGTCGAGGACTGGGTTGTGCTGCACGGCGGCGCGACCGCTGTTTTTCGCGTGGGATCACTGAGCGACGCGGCCCATCTCGCCGAGGCCGTCGCAAAGACACCGGGGCTTGATGGTCGAGGGATACTGC
>DATDFW010000048.1:0-10904 GCA_036522375.1 Nitrospiraceae bacterium | reverse complement strand
ATCCGCGGCCATTTCCAGATCGAGCTTGGTACGGATGAGGTCTCGCAAGAGGCGAAGATCGCGGTCTTGAATATGGCGCCGATCTTCTCTGAGATGGACGACAATCCCATCGGCACCGGCCAATTCTACCAACACGGCGGCGGCAAGGGGGTCCGGGTCGGTTCCACCACGAGCCTGCCGCAACGTGGCCACATGGTCGACGTTCACCCCAAGTCGTGGCACGGGTCCTCCGTTCTGGTTCTGTAAAGCAAGAAGAAATCGAGTTATGACGAAGTACGAAAGACGTTGCAGTTGTAACAGAAATTCAGTGAGAGGGGCAAGGACGGGGAGGGGGAGGTTCGTGTTGGATCGCCTCAGAAGGTTGGTAGGATTGAATGTCGAACCCCACAGAATCACGGCATAATTTGACTCGACGCGTGCCACGACATTAGAATACGCGACTTCTTGATGTGGCGGAGAATCGTCTCAAAGATCCCGCCGCATGTAGGATTTTAGGCAGGGGGCCCGATGGGAGAAAGCGACGGATTTTATCGCATCAAACGGCTACCGCCGTATGTGTTTGCCCAGGTGCAGACCCTTAAGCTCGAAGCTCGTCAAAAAGGCGAAGACATTATCGATTTCGGGATGGGAAATCCCGACCAACCGACACCCAGCCATATTGTCGAAAAGATGATCGAAGCTGCGCGGAAAGGGAAAAACCATCGTTACTCGGCCTCGCGCGGGATTACGAAACTGCGACATGCGATCGCCGGCTGGTACAAGCGGAATTACACTGTCGAGCTTGATCCCGAGACTGAAACCATCGTGACGATCGGTTCCAAGGAAGGGCTAGCACATCTGGCATTGGCCTTGATCGGACCCGGCGACGTTGTGCTGACACCGACGCCGACTTATCCCATTCATATGTACAGTTTCATCATTGCAGGCGGAGAAGTCAGGGGTATTGAGCTGCGTTCTGACAGTGATTTCTTCGACGATCTTCAACGGGTCTACCGCCAGACCTTTCCGCGCCCCAAAGTCTTAGTCATCAATTTTCCGCATAACCCCACCACTGCCGTGGTGGACCTCGAGTTTTTTAAGAAAATTGTCGTATTTGCCAAGGAACATCGCGTGATTGTCATTCATGACTTGGCCTATGCCGACTTGGTGTTCGATGGATATAGAGCGCCGAGCTTTTTACAAGTTGATGGGGCCAAGGATGTCGGCGTCGAGTTTTATACCCTCTCAAAAGCCTACAATATGCCTGGTTGGCGTGTGGGCTTTTGTTGTGGCAATCGGGAGGTTGTGGGGGCGTTGGCCAAGATCAAGAGCTACTTGGATTACGGTATCTTCCAGCCTTTACAGATTGCCAGCGTCATTGCACTCAATGGGCCACAGGACTCTGTCAAAGAAACGGTCTTGCGCTACCAAAAACGTCGCGACGTCTTGGTGAGCGGACTCAATCGAATCGGGTGGCAGGTTAACAAGCCTGTCGCCACCATGTTTGTCTGGGCAAGAATCCCGCTGCCCTATCGGGTTCTGGGGTCATTGGAGTTTTCGAAGCTCCTGCTTCGCGAGGCGAAAGTAGCTGTGTCTCCCGGGATCGGGTTCGGCGAAGGGGGGGACGAATATGTGCGGTTTGGCCTTGTTGAAAATGAACATCGCACACGACAAGCGATTCGAGGCATTCGCAAAGCTCTGAAGCTTGAGGGGTCGGAAGAGTGATTTCACGCGTGGGCGTCGGTATCATAGGATTCGGAACTGTCGGAACGGGCCTTGTGAAGATTCTGATGGAGAATGTTGACTTGATCAGCCGCCGGGTTGGTGTGCCGATCGAGATTGTTCGGATCGCGGACCTCGATGTGACACGTGACCGGGGTCTTCTCCTTCCGCCTGGTCTACTCACGACCGATGCGAAACAGATTCTTGATGATCCGTCGATCGAGATCGTCGTCGAATTGATCGGGGGCTGCGATATCGCTAAACGCATAATTCTAGAATCCATTGCGTCAGGTAAACATGTTGTCACGGCCAATAAGGCCTTGCTCGCCTTACATGGTGAAGAAATATTTGCCGCGGCGTCTCGCGCGGGTATCGATCTAGGATACGAAGCGACTGTTGGTGGGGGGATTCCCGTCATTCAAGCTTTGAGGGAAGGGTTGGCGGCCAATACCATTCACTCCATTTATGGAATCATCAACGGGACGGCCAATTACATTCTCTCGCGTATGACCCATGAAGGCCGGAGCTTTGAGACGGTGCTCGACGAAGCAAAGGCGGCCGGTTATGCCGAGGCTGATCCGGCATTCGATGTGGCCGGTATTGATTCCGCGCACAAACTGGCGATCATGGTGGCGTTGGCCTATGGAACACCGGTCAATTTTAAAGATGTGTATACGGAGGGGATCACGCACATTACCCCCCTGGACATCGCATATGCCAAAGAGTTCGGTTGTACGATTAAGCTGCTGGGTATTGCCAAACTGGCGGGCAACGAAGTGGAAGCACGTGTACATCCCACGATGCTGCCCTCGACGTCTCCGATCGCCCAAGTCGAAGGAGTCTACAACGCGATACAACTTGTCGGCGATGCCGTGGGCGATGTGGTGCTCTATGGCCGGGGCGCGGGGTCTATGCCGACCGGTAGCGCGGTGGTCAGCGATCTCATCGCCATCGCGCGCAATTTGTTGAAAGGGGCGGTTGGGCGAGTCCCACCCGCTTCGTTCCAGCAGGACCAACGGCGTCCGCTTCGGATGCGGCCGATGGAAGAAATCAGCTCGCTCTATTACCTCCGTTTTATGGTGTTGGACCGCCCCGGCGTCTTGTCGCAAATTGCAGGGGAGCTGGGCCGGTGCGGTATCAGTATCTCGTCCGTCCTCCAACAGGGACGGCGCGAAGGGCAGACGGTTCCGGTCGTGATCAAGACCCATACCGCCACGGAGCGCGATGTCCAAACGGCATTGCGAGCGATCAATCGCATGGCCTTTATCTCCGAGCCCACCACCTTGATCAGGGTCGAGGGCAAGGACGAATAATGCGATGAATCGCTGGCGTGGTGTGATCGAAGAATATCGGAAGTTTCTGCCGGTGACCGACCGTACCCCTGTCGTGACGCTCGGTGAAGGCAACACTCCGCTCATCAGGGCGACGAGGCTGGCCAAGCAGATCGCACCAGACATCGATCTCTATCTCAAATTTGAAGGTATCAATCCCACAGGATCGTTCAAGGATCGCGGCATGACAATGGCTATTTCAAAGGCCGTTGAGTCCGGTGCCAAAGCGGTGATCTGTGCTTCCACGGGGAATACGTCAGCGTCTGCCGCGGCCTATGGTGCGCGGGCAGGACTGGCAGTCTATGTGTTGATTCCTGCCGGGAAGATCGCCATGGGTAAATTATCCCAGGCCATGATGCATCGAGCGACAGTCATCCAGATCGAAGGCAACTTCGATCAGGCGCTGACCATTGTGAAGGACTTGTCGGCGATCCACCGCATTGAACTGGTCAACTCGATCAACCCCTATCGGATCGAAGGACAGAAAACTGCCGCAATGGAGGTCTGTGATCAACTTGGCGATGCCCCGACTGTCCATGTGCTGCCGGTAGGGAATGCCGGTAACATCACAGCCTATTGGAGGGGGTACCAGGAATACCGTGCAGCAAATCAATCCACTCGGCTGCCTCGTATGGTCGGATTTCAGGCGGCTGGTGCCGCGCCCATTGTGCTGGGTCGTATCGTGGAGAACCCGCAGACGGTGGCCACCGCGATCCGGATTGGTAATCCAGCCAGTTGGGAAGCAGCTTTGGTGGCTGTGAAGGAGTCCACGGGAGCGATCGACTCGGTAACGGATGAAGAAATTCTGCAAGCCTATATGGCGGTCGCCGCGACAGAGGGGGTCTTTTGCGAGCCGGCATCGGCCGCATCGGTGGCGGGTGTGACGAAGTTAAGCAAGCAGGGTGGATTGCACGCAGGTGAGACAGTGGTCTGCACCTTGACCGGGCATGGATTGAAAGATGCCGATACCGCCATCAGTGTATCGACCCAACCGAAAACCGTTAGAGCGACGCGGGAGGATGTCGCTCGCCTTTTAAGGGTATAGACACCATGCGAGCAGGCCATCGATGAAGTATGTCATTCTCCATGCCGATGGGATGGCAGACCGTCCCCGGGAGGAACTGGACGGACGGACTCCTCTTCAAGCGGCTTCGACCCCATTCCTGGATCGCCTCGCGCAAGGTGGGGAACTCGGGCTTCTGGCTGCGGCGCCTGAAAACGTCCGACAGGGGAGCGGTCTGATGGGAACCGCCATCCTCGGATACGACCCCAAGAAATACTACCAGGGACCCGGTCCGCTCGAAGCGGCCAGTCTCGGGGTCGCGATCGGCGAACATGATGTGGTCTATCGCTGCACGATGGTGACATTGCGCGCAGAGGCCCAGTCCGGGAGTAAAGGCGGATTGAACGAGATCAAGAAACTTGGACCTCATGTCGTTATGGATGATGCGACCGCCGGTCTGATTTCGACAGAGGAGGCCCGCGAGTTGATCGAGGCAATCAATGAACAGCTCGGGTCTGAGATGATCCAATTCTATCCTGGACTAGGCCACCGTCATCTCATGGTATGGGTCAATGGAAAGTTGCGAGCGATCTGTACCGATCCACATTTATTGATTGGTCGGTCGATCGTCGAAGCATTGCCGTCGGGGGATGGATCCGATATTCTCTGGAAACTCATGGACGCCTCGTTTCAGATCTTGCGCGACCATCCTCTCAACGAGGAACGTCAGAGGGCTGGTCAGAAACCCGCCAATTGCCTGTGGCTCTGGGGTCAAGGCCGATCGATTCTTTGGCCAAGCCTCTCTGAGCGATTCAAGATGGCCGGTGTGGTGGTCTCACAGAGCGATGTGCATCGTGGGCTCGGTATTATGGCAGGACTCGGAGCAGTAGACGTCTCGCGATTGGCGAGTGCCGACCTTCGAACCCAAGCGATGGTCGCTCTTGATGAGCTGAAGAAAAGAGATTTTGCGTATGTGCATGTCGAATTACCGGACGAGGTTGTCTTCGGCCTGGATATCGCAGCCAAGGTGAAGGCTATCGAAACGGTCGACCGCGAACTGGTAGGGCCACTGCTCGAGGGCTTGGCGAAATTGGGCTCTCATCGGATCGTCGCACTCTGCGATTCAGGCAGCGTGCATCATGGCCAAGGTGCGGAAGGTCCGGGATTCTTCGCCTATAGTGACAGTGCGGCAGCCCCCTCTGTCGCGACTGGACGAAGATTTATTGAGGCTGATGCTCGGGCCTCGACGGTGCCTCCCCGCGATGCAACAAAGTTCGTGGTTCGACTGTTCGCAAAGGGATCCTGACGGCCGTGGCGCTGATCGTTCAAAAATATGGAGGAACGTCCGTCAGCACGATTGAACGGATACACCGAGTGGCCGATCGTGTCGAGAAGGCTCATAAGAATGGCGATCATGTTGTGGTAGTTTTGTCCGCGATGAGCGGCGAAACGGATCGATTGCTTCGGTTGGCACATGAAGTCGCGTCTCTGCCAGACGATCGCGAACTCGATATGCTTCTGTCGACCGGAGAGCGGGTGACCATTGCCCTGTTGGCAATGGCCTTGCGGGCTCGCGGGCTCGATGCTCAATCCTTTACGGGACGTCAAGTCGGGATCATGACCGACAACGCCCATACGAACGCGCGTATCACCCGAGTGAGAGCCGATCGAATCCGTGAAGTTCTGGGCAATGGAGTCATTCCCGTAGTTGCTGGCTTTCAAGGGATCAATAAGCAGTCGGATGTCACGACGTTGGGACGCGGGGGCTCCGATCTGACAGCCGTCGCGCTGGCGGCGGCTTTGAAGGCCGATCGGTGCGTCATCTTTACCGATGTCGATGGTGTCTATACCTCGGACCCCAATATTGTGCCGATGGCTCGACGAATCGACAAGATTTCCTATGAGGAGATGTTGGAAATGGCGAGTCTGGGCGCCAAAGTGCTGCAGAGCCGCTCCGTCGAATTTGCTGCAAAATTCAATGTGCCGATCGAGGTAAATTCAAGCTTCAAAGAAGGAAAGGGGACGCTTGTGACCCGTGAAGATGACGATATGGAAGCGGTCGCGGTGTCGGGGGTCACCGGTGATCGAAATCAAGCCAAGATCACGATTGTGGGTGTGCCGGACAAACCAGGTATTGCATCCAAACTCCTCGGTCCGGTGGCGATTGCCAACATCAATGTCGATATGATTATCCAGAACATGAGTCAGTCGGGTATGACGGATATTTCCTTCACCATTCCACGCGCAGACATCAAGAAGGCCCTGCCGCTGATTCAGGACGTGGCAAAAGGCGTTGATGCGAAATCTGTTGCCGTGACCGAGGCAATCGCAAAGGTCTCGCTGGTCGGCGTCGGAATGCGGTCCCATTCTGGAGTTGCTGCGAAGATGTTCGCTGCCCTGGCGCAGGAAGGCGTGAATATCCTCATGATCAGCACGTCGGAGATCAAAATCTCCTGTGTCATTGATGAAAAGTACGTCGAGCTCGCGATGCGTTCCCTCCATACGGCATTCGGGCTGGATCAGCCCTCATCAGGGGATCGAGCCGAGAAGTAGCTAACTTTTGCGATGTGGGTCTCGACAGGTTTGTTCTGCTCCTGGTATCGTTTCGACTATGGCTCGAAAAGTTTCACAACGACAAACCTCTCAAGGGAAGACGGTCGGCGCTGTGTTGCCCGACGGGTCTATGTCTGCGGCTCGACTAACAATGTTGGAAATCTATGACACGACCTTACGAGACGGTGCTCAGGCCGAAGATGTCACCTTTTCGGCAGAAGATAAGGTGCGGGTCGCTGAACAGTTGGATGGACTGGGAGTGCAGTTTATTGAAGGTGGGTGGCCGGGGGCAAATCCCAAAGATATTGAGTTCTTCCGAATGATCAAGGCCATCCCGTTGCAAACGGCAACCGTGGTAGCGTTCGGGTCGACGAGAAAAGCGAGCAACACAGTACAGAAGGATCCGAACATCCTGGCATTGCTGGATGCTGAGACAACAATCATCACGCTCTTCGGAAAAACCTGGTCCCTTCACGTGACCGATGCGCTCGGCATTTCCCTTGTGAAGAATCTCGAACTCATCAGCGACTCTGTGGCTCATCTCCGCTCGAAAGGTCGGAGGGTGTTCTACGATGCGGAACATTTCTTTGACGGGTACAAGACGAATCCGGACTATGCGTTGGAAACCATTCGTCAAGCAGTTGCGGCGGGGGCCGAACGGGTGATTCTCTGCGACACGAATGGCGGATCAATGCCTTGGGAGATCAAAGATATTTGCCAGGCCGTTCGGCGTGATTGTGCCGTGCCTTTGGGGATTCATGCCCACAACGATTGCGAAATGGCCGTGGCGAACTCACTGGTCGCGATCGAAGCGGGTGTAATGCAAGTGCAAGGGACGATTAACGGGATCGGCGAGCGATGTGGCAATGCCAATCTCTGTTCAATCATTCCCAACCTTGAACTGAAGATGAAACGCCCAGTGTTGAGAGATCGGTTAAGCCATCTCAAGCGGGTTTCGGGATTTGTGACGGAAATCGCGAACCTCATGCCTAATACGCACCAGCCCTACGTGGGGGATTCTGCGTTTGCCCACAAGGGTGGGGTGCATATCCATGCAGTGCTAAAGAATCCCATGACGTATGAACATGTCATCCCGAAGTCAGTCGGCAATCGTCAGCGTATGCTGGTATCGGACGCAGCAGGCAGGAGTGGTTTGCTGGAGAAGGTCGAGGCATATGGAATCAAATTGGACAAGGGACACGCCAAGTTGCAGGAACTGATTGCGACGTTGAAGGATCATGAAAGTGAGGGTTATCAGTTCGAGGCAGCAGAAGGCTCATTCGAATTGCTGATGCGGAAAGCGATGGGGACGCATAGGCCCTCCTTCCAACTGCTCGGGTTTCGTGTAATTGTCGAGAAAAAACACGACCTTGGGGCCTCGTCGTCGGAGGCCACGGTCATGGTAAAGGTCGGTGACATGGTGGAACATGCGGCGGCAGTGGGCGCCGGTCCGGTCAACGCGCTCGACCATGCATTGCGTAAGGCGTTGGAAAAATTCTATCCCCAGCTCCGAGAAGTCAAACTGCTCGACTATAAAGTGCGTGTCCTATCGGCCAATAGTGGAACGGAATCCAAGGTCCGAGTGTTGATCGAATCAGGCGATCATAAGGATAAATGGGGCACCGTCGGCGTGTCTGAAAATATCATGGAAGCGAGTTGGCAAGCCCTCGCAGACAGCATTGAATATAAGTTGCTTGCCAACGATGAGTGAGCGGAACGTCGGATCCAGTATCTTTCCTCTTGACAGACTGTATAACCTCACGTAACTTAAGCGAAACTGCCAATCATTCATAGTCAGTTTACAGGTGATCGTTCGAGACGTGTGCGTGGGTGTCGGAGGGAAAAGCATGAGAAAGGCGGATATCGCGAATGAAATTTACAAGCAGGTCGGTATTTCAAAAAATGAAGCTGCAGATATCGTTGAACTTGTGCTGAACATGTTGAAAACAGTGTTGCATAAGGGAGAGTCGGTCAAGATTGCCGGGTTCGGAAATTTTGTGGTACGCAGTAAAGGGGCACGGAAGGGCCGGAATCCTCGGACCGGCGAAGAAATAGGAATCACGCCTCGTCGTGTAGTAACCTTTCGTCCCAGCCAAGTGTTTAAAAAATACGTCAACTCGTAGTCAAGCCTCTGCAACCGCTTCCAGAGACAGTTTCAGACGGTTACACGCCCCTACCAGAGCCGCTCCAAAATCTTTCCCCATGCAACTTGAATCTCTCGCCAGTCTGGTACACTCGCTTGTAATGGCTGAACTGAGCAAGACCGAGCGCACCTCCAAGCGAACAAACGAGAGTAAGACCCGGCCAACCGGCCCGGAGAATCCCTATTACGAAGCCTTCTGACTCACTCATGACGGGGAGTACACCCTGATTGCGGATGCGTGAAAGCGTTCGAGGTTGAAAACGCGCACCGTCGTCACGAGTCCGTCACACTCAACAACGCGGCACTGAACAGCTTTCTGACTATCACAAAACTCCACGAACGATCCTACATGAAAGAAATCACTCGGGAACGCTGCAGGGCGTAGAAGGCATTTCTAATGAGCGTCCCACCGAAGCCAGGTGGACGTAAGGCAGGACCGGCCTCGATTAACGCTCGCATGGCCATGTTGACGCAGTTCTTGAAATTCGCTGTGGCACAAGATTGGCTGGAGCGAAACCCCATGGGAGGCTTGGCTCTGAATCCTCGTCTGGTTTCCAGTTCACGGGTACGGAAGTCCGGTTTCACTGCGTCTACTTGGGGAGCCTAGAGTTTACCGTGAAGGAATTGTCGGAAGCGTTGGAGGCTGTGACGTCTCCAATCTGACCATGGCGGCACGATTGCTAGACTGACATATGGCACACTTCGGCGAACAATGTGAGATGATCTATCGGAGAAAACGTGTACTGATGTTCGCGTTACTCCGACATCTCAAACTGTATAGCCCCGAGCAGTGGGACATTCTATATCTCCATTTCAAACTCGACCGTCAAGCTGACGAAATCGAAGCCACCTTGAAACTTTTGCGAGACCAGAAGTACATCGAAGTTGGCAAGGACAAGATGGTTCGAATTACGGCGTCAGGCCGTCGATACCTTGACGATATATTAGGGCTGAGAGGGGACGTTTGACCGAAGATTAAACAGTCCGGCGTCGATCTTCCTTGGGGATCTGCCCAACAAACCCGATAGCACGATTGATAGCTCGATCCAAGTCGTCCGAGGACGTGTGTGGCTTGTAGAAACAAGCATACGCACCATTTTCCCTAGCTAGGGCGTACAGTCCTCGATGTGTGAGCCGGGTCAGGACAATCACCGCGATGTTCGGCCTGCGGACATGGGGAACTAAATCTGCCAACACCTCGAAGCCAGACAGATCAGGTAAGTCGAGTTCTAGTATGACGCAATCAAATCGTTGAGCGCGGTAGGAAGCGAGCCCTGATTGCCCATTAGGGGCTTCGATGATCTGATAATCTGGTGAGCAATCTCGTAGCCCACTAGCGTACAGGGCTCGGTCGTTGGCGTCTCCATCGATGAAGAGGACTCGCGTGGTGGGAAGGTCGGGGTTCGGTGACATTGCCGAGTACTCCCGATTGGGAGGAAAGTAAATCAGGGATCAGCGAGGGAGTCAATATAGAGCCAAATGGCAGGGGTGGGCTGAGTGGCGGGAAGACCCGCCCTTCTCAGTGCTTGATGCTATGAGGTTCCCTCAAGTTTGACAGATTCGACCCACTCGGCGTATGTTCGAATCTCAATGGACTTCTCCGCTATCATCCTCACTGCTGCACTTGTCAGTATCCTCGCCAATGCTCTCAAGGTCTGGGAGTTTGGCAGTTCTCGCCTTTTCGCCTATATAAAAAAACCTACATGCTAGTGACATGTATGAATTTGTAGGACAACTTGGGGAAATTAGGACACGATTCTTGAGCGGGACAACCTAGAGAAAGGGGCTACTTCATCGCCTGCCGCAGTCGGTTGGATTCATGCCTGAGTTCGCTATGTCGTGCTCGCGTGGTCTCATTCTCGCGCTTTACACGGTCGTTAATCTGCCGTAGCTGGGCCTCTCCCTCCTCTGTTACGCCTTCGCCCATAGCTTTCGCAAGTTGGAGTCCATCTAGTTTTTCACCAGACGACAAACTCTTTAACGCCTTCGACAACCCAATCCGCTGTTGATAGACAACTCGGTACTCTTCGTCTGAAACAAAATCATTCAGGAGGACATCCGCAGCTTCCAGGTTGTCGCGTCTGGTGTCATCGGTGGGGATGAAGAGGAGAAACTCTATGGCGTGTCTTATTTTTACTTTTGTAAATGGCAGGTCCGATTCAGGATAAAGATG
>DATDFW010000047.1:0-2391 GCA_036522375.1 Nitrospiraceae bacterium | reverse complement strand
GGGGTCGTTGTCAATCGCTTCATCGCTGTGCAGTTCCGGCGTAGAAACAAATTGTTCTACTCCTTCGGCTCCCATTGTGTAGCTAAAGTGCGTGTTGCGAAATTCGGCCTTGAACACCCGCTTCTGTTGCTCTTTCACACGTCGCCGTGACTCCAGAGCCAACCGCACCATCCATTCAAGATCTTCATCGGGAATTGGCATTCCAGGGTCAGGATAGACCAATTTCACGAGGCCGCTCAGAGTCTTCGTGACCGCCTCTATGTCGCGGCCGCTCAAAGCGCCTCCCAAATACACTCGACCCTGCATCACCGAAACCCGGTTGCTGAGTCGCAGGCGGCTGAAACACTCACTCAGAAAGTCGCTAACCAGTCCGAACTGGCTCGTGAAATGTTCCGGCGAGAGCTTCGGGAAGTCCCATCCTGGCGCATACGCATGGAGACGATCCATGAAAGCCGTATCGTGCCGCATTTCTGGCGGGAGTGGCCCCAGCAAGTGGCCAACGCGCTGCTGTTGGGCCACATCGACATCAAGGTTGCCGACCATGACCAGGCTGCCTTCAGCGCGAATGTTCTCCTTGCCTCGGCTGAATTGACCCGAAGCCATGTACCCCTTCATGATGTTAACGCCGTCCTTCTGGTCGAACGAGATTCCCGACACCTCGTCGAAGCAGACAACGTCGTACTGGCACACAAGGCCGCGCTGTCCATTCGCGTTATTGACGAACATCTTCGCGACGGTGGCCTTGCCTCCCGAAATGAGATGCGCGTATGGTGATATCTGCTGATAGAGGTAGCTCTTTCCAGTGCCTCGAGGCCCAAGCTCTACGAGGTTGTAGTTCCGCTCTACAAACGGCACCATCCGCAGCAAGGCCACGGCCTTTGCCCGCTCATCGAGATTATCCGGCTCCAAGCCAATGGACCTGAGCAGAAGCTCGATCCATTGCGGCGTGGTCAGAGCCTTCCGACCCCGCAGATATGCATCCAGTACATCCGGCTTCGACATCTGGATCGGTCGAATTGCATCGATCTTGAATGGTCGACCCGCCGGCTGCAGCGCCACGATCCCATCGTATGAAACGGTGACCTCGGCATAGAACCCGTCGGTCAGCATCCGCTCGTTATCGCGAACCATTTGATCTTCAATGCGGACGTCTTTGAGCGTCAGGCTCGGCAGCTCGGCGACATAACTGTCAGTCTTGGCGTCCAGTCGAGCCTTTACGATGTCGATGATCCGGATTGATTCCTTGTCACGTGCTCGGCTCTTGAACAGCTCCTCGTCGCCAGTACGGACTGTGCGGTCCTTGAGCTGCTCCTCGACTATCTGTAGCCCCTCGATGATCTCCTCTTCCTTGGTGCTAGCACAATAGCGGCCGAGCAAGAACTCGACGACATATGTAGGCACTGGATACTGCCGCGCATACTTCCGGACGAGATCCTTGCGCACGAGGTAGCCCTCGAAAGCCCCTGCCGCGACGGTGTCGAGAGTGTCGAGCATTACCGCCATCATTCACCACCCACCGTGGTGCTGCGTTTGTCCAGGACCGTTCCCTTGCCATCCAATACTACCGCCATCACCGCGTGGCCTTCGAACTCATCTCGCACGGCCAGGTTGACCTGGCCCGTTTGACCTACCTCTTTGGGTGCTACGACTAGGGACGTTCCTGGCTGCTTCCAGTTGCTCCTGATATCCACTTTGACCGTGGGGTCATTGGACGTCACCGTCACCACACATCGTAAACGCTTCCATTCGACCGACGTGATCTTCGCCTTCAAGGCTTCCGCGATCCGCTCGAAAGTCAGCTCCGGAACGACGCATTCTTGGGGGCTGATGCCACCATGAGCGTAGGTCGTGCCGGCGACGTACGCCCCGGCGCCAGGAGGGCAGGCGATTCTGACCTCTGAATTCCAGTACCATGGATATGTAATGGCCTCTGGCGTTGCCCCTTCTCGGATGCTAGCGCAGCGCGCCCAACGACTAGCGACCAGGTAATGAGGCAATTCGACCTTCGGCAACCCGCCCGGCAGCAACAGCCACCCGTGATCGGTCACGACTCGGACGGAACGCCACCCGACGCTGAGCAAAGCCGACACCGCCTCCCGTACTCGATCGATTTCCCGATCCATGTGGCGGCCCAATTCGTCGCCCAGCTTGTGGCCCAGCACGTCGATGTGCCCGACCTCAACCCAACCCAACGCAGCGTCAGACGATGGAGGACCCAGCTCATCGGGATCCAAGATCTCGAGCCCGCGCGAACCTAGTAGCTCTCGTAACCTCTGCGCTGTCACTGGCTGCAATGTGTCCTTGAAGCGCGGGGTGAAGTCGGTATCGTCTCCGCCCGCGATGGCATCGGTAACGACCGTGGCGAGTGGTTTCGCTGTGGCGGTGACCGAT
>DATDFW010000046.1:0-2717 GCA_036522375.1 Nitrospiraceae bacterium | reverse complement strand
GAAATTCTGGGTGGTCGGTCCCTCGTAGAACAACACATTCTTGGTATAACGGGTCGCGGTGATCGTGCTCATGGCCAGGTGCCGATGGTCCTGATGGGTATCGTCGTGATAGTGAGAGAAAATGAAGTGCGGCTGAACCTCTTTCACGACCTCTTCGATCTCTTGAATCAACTCACGCCCCATCGGAACCGCCGTGTCTTCATACCCGCCCCAGAAAATCTTCTCGGCTCCCAATTGTTTCGCCGATTGTTCCTGCTCACGCTTGCGGACCCCGCTCGAACCACCCTTATCGCCGGCAGTCATCACCATCAGAAAAATGCGATGACCCTTTTGCGCATACTTGAGCAACGTTCCACCGCAGCCGGCCTCAATATCGTCCGGATGGGCGCCGATTGCCAGAATCCGCATCGGCACTCTTCGTTCGCTCGCCATCTGTTCCCCCTCGTATCCCCCGCCGTCTAGTACTGCACCGGCGTGACCACATTCTGTCCCGCACGTGCCTCGCGCAATCTCGCCAGCGCCGCCGGGCCGCAACAGAACAACAGATCGATTGCCGACATCGCCGGCATGAATGGTTCATAAACTTGCCGGTATATCGGATGTTGGAACTGTTGAATCTCCAACTTCAATCCGGACGATTGAAACCGCACTGTGTCCAGATACTGTTCCCCGCCAGGGCCGGAAAGATATCCCGATGCTCCAACGGCGTGGCAGAGATCAATCAAACGGTCGGTAGGCTCTTCGCGTGCCGCCCACTCCGATGCACAGCGAACGGGCGTCGTCATACCGAACGCCCCGAGCAGCCAGCGAATGACCGCCATATTCAAATCGTGCAACCGCTCCCATGGCGTCTCATAGAGGCGGCCCAACTCCGGCATATAGCGGTCTCGGAACGGCGCCCTCGCATAATGCATCTCGATGGCACGCAGGTGCTGACTGCGCCAAGTCACGGCCTGATTGATACAGACCTCGTTCACCAGTTGGCCGAAACGATGGAGGACCGGTACCGTGATCCACTGACAGCCATCCGCTGTTCTGATCCGATTCCGATTTTGCCACTCATTCTTTTTGAACTGCACGGAATCCAAGGCGATGAACAGATCCGCCTGATCGATCTTGTCCAGATAACCAAGCCAAGGCAGAAATTGCGGTTGATGAATCGTGACACGCATGAGTCGGCTTTCAGGTTTTAATCTTTGAGTTGAACGGTGTCCAGGATGAAATCGAAGGTTCCGAGCTGGCCGCGTTCGGCCCAAGAATCGGTCCCACAACAATCGGATTACTCAGCAGCTCACCGCTACCGGTGATCTCCACCCGATAGGTCATCCGCTCTGCTGTCGGCACGGCAGTGTCGGGCCAGTCGATGAGGAATGGTGTCTCTCCTGCCAACTGAGCCAGGACCTGGCCGGAACGAATGACCCGCACCTTCACAGGATGGCGTCCACGATCGCTGGCCGTGACGGCTAGACGAATCATGAGGTCGCGTTCCATGCCCGGGTCCAGCCTATCACCGGCCGAGGCCGATTTGGTGCCACCTTGGCATAATATTCGAAACTCATCCAGTCGAAGCTGGACGTGATGATCGCCTTCGCCCACTGCATAGGAATGACCCGATTGAAGCGCTTCCAGTACCCCGGCCACTGTCCGTTGTTTCACCCGGATCCCCATCACAAGACGGTGCAGATCCTTACCGGCATCATTCAATCCATGAAACGCCAGTTCCCCGATCAACACAGGAATCTGTCGCTGCTCCTGTGCCGGCACTTGTAGCAACCGGTCCCACAATTCACCCGGCTTGACGATGGTTCGTCCATCCTGATAGAGCCCGCCGAAACCTGTGTACCCGGTGGTCTGCAATAGTGCCTCGGGGTGTGGCTCCGTCTTAATGATGACCGTTCCCAATGGCCCGGCAGCATACTCTCGAAAATCCCGCGCTTCCGTCATCGACCAAAAGACAAGCCCGCCCTTAGCCCTCACATCATCGATGAGGGCCTGATAGGGTCGATACTGCAGCCGGTCGTCATATGAACTAAACGCTGGCTGGGTTAGCGGCCAGGCATAGGTTACCGATGCTAGAGCCAGAACGATCAGGATACAGGCGACAGTCCGCCGTAAGGATCGTCGATCGGACGCGCGCCGGAGCGGCCTCCAGAGCCACACAGCTGGAACAGCCAACAGGATCGGCGCGCCATTGATCGCCCCTCTCCAATCGAACCTATAGGACCCCGGATTCCCACTCACAGGGAGAGAGCGATAGTCCTCCGGCTCGGTCAGGCCGAAGACCAACAGATTGCGTTGAGCATTGTGCATCGTCAACGTGCGCCCCCATAGAGAGCCGGTCCAATAATAATAGGGGGCAACCTCGATGCCCGGCACAATGAGTAGGTTTGGATGACGGCTCTGCGCGGCCGCGATCTCCTCCATATACCGTTCAATCCCATACTCCAGCACGGATGGAAAACGAACTTGTCGCTTCAAGAGGCCCGGCAGGGGCCAGAGTCCATACTCATAACGGAGAACAAAGTTGTCCGTCAGAATCAGCACATCCAAACCGAGCTGTTCGGCCCGTAAGGCCAGTGCTTCAATGGTCAATTCACCGGTGCTGGCGGTACTATGGACATGCATCGTGGCCAGCAGTTGCTGCCGATCATCCGACGCCTGCGCGCGCCCAACCGTGCAGCACAGGCATAACAGCACCGTCGCGAAGACCAGTATCC
>DATDFW010000045.1:0-5493 GCA_036522375.1 Nitrospiraceae bacterium | reverse complement strand
CCTGCTTGAGGTGCCGGGTGAAGGCCTCGCACGAATTTTGGTGGGGGGTGCGGAGTATTATGCCGCGGTCGATCCACGGGTGCAGGCCGTCGAATTAAAGATCGGCGCCCAGATTTTGGTCAACGAAGCCTATGCAGTGATTAAGTTATTGGGCTATGACCGTAATGGCCCCGTGTTGAAGGTGGCGGAAGCGCTGGCAGATGGTCGGCTTCGTTTCGAGCAGGAGATGGGACGGCAGGTACTCATTTTACAACGATCGAGCGATCTGATTGGAGTGGACCTGAAGGCAGGGGATGAGGTGCGTATCGAGCCCAGTCTCCACGTGGCGATTGAGAAATTGGAGGACCGGCAAGCCAAGTCCCACCTGCTTGATCAGGTTCCCACTGTCACATGGGAGCAGATTGGCGGGCAAACGGAAGCGATTGCAGCCATTCAGAAAGCAATCGAGTATCCCTTGCTCCATACGGAGACATTCCAACGCTTCAAGTTCACTCAACCGAAGGGCTTTTTATTGTACGGCCCTCCTGGTTGCGGAAAGACCTTGATCGGACAAGCGGCAGCCGCCAGCCTTGCAAAACTGGTAGGGGCCTCGGCCCAGGGCCTGTCCGGAGTAAAAGGGAAGCGGCCGCCGGTGACCTGCGGGGCGTTTCTCCACGTCAAAGGGCCAGAGATTTTGAACATGTGGCTGGGAGAATCGGAACGGATGGTCCGGGATCTCTTCGCTCAGGCTCGTGCTCGCCGGAACGAGGGGGCGTTGCCTTTCATCTTTATCGATGAGGCGGAATCGGTGCTCGGCACGAGGAGAGCGTCGCGTTCGTTCAATATATCCAGCACACTGGTGCCGATGTTCTGTTCCGAAATGGACGGCATCGAGTCGCTGCACGATGTGGTGATCATTCTGGCATCGAACCGACCTGACTTGATCGACCCGGCGGTGCTGCGGCCGGGTCGCATCGATCGCAAGATCAAAGTGAGCCGTCCGAATCGTGACTCGGCAGCGGCGATTTTGATGGTCTACCTGACAGATGATCTACCTCTGGACCGGCAATGGGTCGATCAGCACGGCGGGGATCGGAAAAAGGCCTGTGCCGATCTTACCGAGCATGCTCTTTCTGCAATCTTTGCGCACATCGATGAGAATCGGCTTCTGTCAATCAGACTCCGAAATGGACAGAATAAGGTTCTCTATCGAAGCGATTTGATCAGCGGTGCGATTTTGGCTTCGATTGTTCAACGGGCGAAGGAGCAGGCGATCGATCGCATGATTAAGGCCGGTGGGACTGAGCAAGGCGGCATGACGTTGGACGATCTGTTGAACTCCGTGCGCGCAGAATTCAGAGAGGGTGAGATGTTGCCGCCCGATGATGCGTCGGAAGAATGGCTCAAGCTTCTCGATCACCATCCGGAACAGGTAGTGGGGATTTCCTCATTTCGAAGAGGGCGGCAGTCCGAAGAGAGACTGATTAACCAAATAATTTAAAAACGTGAAACGTTAGGTGTAAGACGTGAAAGGTATAGATCTCCATCTGCGGTCTCAGCCTGGGAAGACGTCCCTCCTTTCCCGTTTTACGTTTCATGTGTGACGAGCCATGCGACTATTTGGTATCGAAACAGAGTATGGGATTACCAGAGAGGACCAGGACGCGGTTGATCCGGTCGTGGAGTCGATGGAACTGGTGCGGGCTCATCTGACGGCCTCGTTCGAGCGGCGTTGGGACTATGGCGGTGAAGATCCGCACGAGGATGCGCGGGGGTTCCGGGTTCCCAATCTGCAACAGGATACAGAAGAAGACGAGTTCGCCAAGGTCGATGCCCATCGACCATTTTCGTTCCATGAGATGAAGAGCGATCTGGTCCTCCCGAACGGTGCCCGTTTTTATAATGACCATACACATCCCGAATACTCCACACCGGAATGCCGGACGTTGAAAGATATCCTTGCGCATGACCGTGCCGGGGAGCGCATCGCCCAGCGTGCCGCAGCACGTCGCAACCATGCGATTGGTGGCCCCCATGTGCAGCTCTATAAGAACAACACGGACTTTCACGGACACAGTTACGGCTGCCACGATAATTATCTCGTGTCACGCTCGATTCCCTTTCCTCTCCTGGTCGGGGGGCTTTTGCCGTTTCTTGTCAGCCGGCAGGTCATTGCCGGGGCCGGCAAAGTCGGTGTGGAAGGTCAAGAAAGCGGATTCGTGCCGGGACACTATCAACTGTCTCAACGAGCCGACTTTATGGAAACGGATCTGAGCGTTGATACGATGCACAATCGACCGCTCCTCAACACGAGGGACGAACCGCACGCGGTTCGGGAGAAATATCGACGACTCCATCTCATCATTGGCGATGCCAACATGTGTGAATACAGCACGGCGTTGAAAGTCGGGACGACACAATTGGTGCTGGATTTGATCGCGTGCGATGCGGCCCCCGCGGTTGAATTGGAACATCCCGTCACGGCGGTAAAGCAGCTATCGCGCGATCCGAATCTGAAGGCGGCGGTTCGTTGCAAGAACGGCAGCACTATCACAGGTCTCGACATACAAGAGCAGTATTACCTCGCAGCCGAGACACACTTGGCCGGTGTTGACCGGGAAACCGATTGGATCCTTCACGAATGGGCTGTCACGCTAGGGCTACTCAGAGGCGATCGACGGCAACTGGTTGGGCGGCTCGATTGGGTTACGAAGCTCTGGCTGTTGGAAACCTTTATGCAGGAAGAACGGATTGGATGGGATGATCCTTGGCTGGCAAGTTTGGATTTGGAGTATCACAATGTGAATCTTGATCGCGGGCTCTTCTTGGCTCTTGAGGCTGAGGGAAAGACCTGGCGACTGACATCGGATCAGGACATCGAATCGGCCTTAACGACTGGCCCGGCTGATACCAGAGGGGGGATCCGCGGCCTGTGCATCAGACGGTTTTCGGATCAGATCAAGTCGATGCAGTGGGAACGCATTCAGTTCAGCGGTGGGTTGCTACCACGAACGTTAGAGATGGGCGACCTCTTCGCGCCAGAGGCCGTGCAAACC
This sequence comes from Nitrospiraceae bacterium, assembly GCA_036522375.1. Lineage (GTDB taxonomy): Bacteria > Nitrospirota > Nitrospiria > Nitrospirales > Nitrospiraceae > Palsa-1315. Next base: position 2,458 of record DATDFW010000045.1, on the reverse strand, counting down.
TGCATGCAAATATTTGCGCACGCGGCATCTCCGATCGATGCGCTGAAGACATGGAACACCAGAAAGGAATCACGATCATGAACTACATCACAATGCCGGAGCGCCGTGAAGGGCCCGGCAATCCGATGCCGAAGGCACCAAGTCCGTCTAATGAGGGAGGTGGGCCGAAACGGCCGGAGACAGGGTCACCCGATAAGGATAATCTGCTCAAGCGTATGCGCAAGGTTGATCCGAAACAGGCGGAACGATATCGGCAACGGACGGGAGAATAAGCGGTAAGGGGGAAAGGGAGCGGAGCGACATATGGGGATGCAAGGGGATTTTCTTCAGTTGTTGAAAGAACAGGGCTACATACTCGGTGTACCGACGGCGGTGGGAAGCGTCCAGGCATTCACGAATGCCACTACGATTTTGGCCTTCAAATATCGAGATGGTGTATTGGTGGCTGGGGATCGTCGTGCGACCACCGGTAACATGGTGATGTATGATCGTACGGACAAGGTGTTGGAGATTGATCGACACAGTGTGATGGCGATTGCGGGGGTTCCAGCGACTGCCTATGAAATGGCTCGTGTCCTCGAGCATTCCTTCAAATATTATCGGAGGACGCAGCTGCAAGAACTAAGTTTTGATGGCAAGCTTCGCGCGGTCTCGAAACTCTTGAAGGACAATGTGCCCGCAGCAATTGCTGGGACGGGTGCTGTTGTCCCGGTGTTTGCCGGCTACGATTTGGAGCAAGGCTCAGCCAAGATTTATTTCTACGATATCCTCGGAGCGGAGTTTGAGGGCGTGGAATATGCTGTGTCCGGGTCCGGTTCCTCGACGATTCGGGGGATCTTGCACTATCTGAATACCTGGGGTGAACAACCCCTCAATGCGCTGACTCAAGAACAGGCGATGGTGCAGGCGTTACGATTGCTCACGAGCGCGGCGGAGTTCGATTCGGCGACCGGCGGTGTTAATCGGGAGGTAGGTCTCTATCCCATTATTAAATTGATTACCGGGGTCGGTGTACAGACGGTGCCGGATGCGATTTTGAAACCCCTCCATGAATCCCAGGTGGTGCGCTATGTATGAAGAGCCCTATCGTTGGGTGGAAGCGGTCGGTAATCGACGGCAGTATCTCGAGGATCAGTTCAAGCAAGGGAGTCCGGTTGTCGCACTGGCCTATGAGGGAGGTATTCTTCTGACGACGGTGAGCAAGGGAACACCGAAGCTCTACGAAATCTATGACCGGCTTGCCTTGGGGGGGATGGGACATCCCACGGATTTGGAGAAGCTTCGCTTCAGTCTGCTCGAAATGGCACATCTCGAAGGGTTCAACCGCTCGCCGTCTGATGTGACGGGTTCAAGACTCGTAAAATACGGCATTGCTCCGGTGGTTAAGCAGGCCTTCGAGGAAGTGTATAAGGCACCGTTCATTGTGCGCATTCTGATGGCCGAATTGGGCCTGAAGCCGGAGAAGGACGCGTTTCTGACAATCAACTACGATGGCACGTTTGAGGAAGCGACTGGTTGTGCGGCTTTGGCTGCCACTCCGGCTCTTCAGGCCACGATGCTGTCTTATCTCAAGGAACAGATGTCCGCTGCGCTGTCATTGGAGCAGGCGTTGGATCTGACGCTACGCGCCTGGGCGATCGGTTCGTTAGCGCATCAACAGGATGACGCAGATCAACCGGCTGATCCCAAGACAGTGGCAAGCGCCCCGAGCTCATCGGCCGGCGCCACCCCAAGCCGTGAGACATTGATTGCACATGTACGAGGTCTTACCGGTGAACGGACGATCGAATGTGCGGTCCTTGATCGCCAGGCTCCCGGCAGCTCCAAATATCGGTCGCTCAAATCATCGGAACTCATGTATCTCCTGCCGAAGGCGCTTCAATCTGTGGTGGCGAATTGAGATGTTAAACCGTATTTTCGGACTTGAAACCGAATACGGACTCTTGGTGAACCAAGAGCAGCCTGATCATTCCCCCACCTGGTTTGCCCACAAGATTCGAGACCATCTCTTTCATGTTCAGCGACGAGGTGTGCTCGATCTGCACCATCGGGGACACGATGAACCACCTGGAAACGGAGGATTTCTCACCAACGCTGGACGTATGTATCTCGACATGGGACATCTGGAGTGGGCTTCACCGGAGTGTGAATCGCTCAGTGATGTGGTGGCCGCTGATCGCGCTGGCGATCAGTTGCTGCAGGATACGATCCAAGACCTCGGTCTAGCTGATACGATTTCGTTGATCAAGAACAATGTGGATCATGAAACCGATGCAACCTTTGGATCACATGAAAATTATCTCGTCTCGCGACGCTTCCCCTTCACGCGGCGCGGTCTTGGGCCCTTTGTGACCTTCCTGGTCACCAGACAGATCTTTACGGGGGCCGGACGAGTCGGCACGGCGGGGCCTCAGGACGCCTGGATTCAGAGAGATCGACTTATCGTGCCGCGGGGATC
>DATDFW010000044.1:0-6904 GCA_036522375.1 Nitrospiraceae bacterium | reverse complement strand
GCTTCGTGATGCGCTCGCCAAACGAATGACCAGTGCCCAAATCTTCCGAGCGCAACAGCAGGCACGGGAGTGGCAACCGGTAAAGAAATAATGCCATGCGTGAATCTCAGTTACTGCAGAGCTCGCAAGACGTTTACACATTGGCGAACGACCGTATAGCAAACACGGACTTGAGGACCAAGTCTATATCCACAAGGAGAACCTCCCAAATCTTTTAAAGCATGAATCATAGAATCATCAGATATGATGAAGGTGTGGGTGAGAAACGTATATGCACGATCGCGGATCGGCTGGAGAGATTTCTGTCCCTTAAGCGTGACGTTAGGGCCGGTTGAGCTGTTCGATTATGCGTAGGGTTGACAGTGGCACCGCATGATATGTGATTGCGTTCATTCACACCATTCCTCTTCTCCTCCTTCAACGCTTTTTAGGGCAGCTCACTAGGAACTTCGCACGAGTACATTTCTATTGCGTGCTTTGCGTACAAGAAGACGGCTTGGCTATTGGCCGGGCGGGAGCAACAGGTACAATCCGACCACAATGATGGGGGCCGCGATGTACATAGCTTTTTTGCCGAAGGCATCATTCACGCCATAAATCAGAATCGCCCCGATGATTGTGTAATAAATCGCGCCGATTCCCCGATACGTTCCTCCACCAGCTTCTTCTGCCAAAGCGAACGTGGGCCAGAACGTCGTGAGTCCGATCAAGACGCTGAGAACTCGGTTCATGGCAAGTCCTCCTTTTAGGAAGTACTCCTTCGGCAAAGCATGACACACCTGCCCTTGACCATGCCGAGGAATTTCTCTGAGGAGCTGCTACCGGGCAGTTGTGAGCAAATCGGTTATACTTCTTGGACCGGTGCTTGCGCCGAATTCTTCACCAGCTTAATTCCGGCTTCGCAGTCTGCTTTATTCCAATAGCGCTCAGCCGACTCAGCAATGATTCGGTTGTTGGCAGAAACAAGTTTCCACTGCCACTGACCGACGAGATTTATGTATACACGGTATTGCATACACTGAGTTCCATTCTCTGCTCTCTGTGCGTGCTTATAGCTGAATCGTGGTCGAAGTCCTATCGAACGAGGTAGGATTTTTTTGTCGAATCGATTTAATCGGCAATGTCGTGATTTCTACGACAGCAATAACGGGTCGTGCTGCATGGTACTTCTCGAAAACAGAGTGTGGTGGGAGGCCTGGTAGAATCGTGAACCCGTGACGTGCACGGTAAAATAAATACGTATCCAAGAATCTGGCAAGACCTAAGGCAACCATGTCCCACTATTCGGACCATTGACTCCCTCCCAATCCATGGTCCATGCTCCACATTCCCATCAATCAACCGGAGTAGGATGTCCAAAGGATTTTCGTTAATGAGCCACTGCTAGTCCGGTTGTTTGTCCGAGTGGATGCTGTGATGAGCAAGGGATAGGAAGATGGGAGGCCTCTTTACCGTGCTCGCGGTTATCGCTGCTGGCGCGGCCTCGGTCTATTTCATAACTTCATCAATAGGAATGCAGCTCATTCGCAAAAGGAGTGTGTCAATTATCTTGAACGATGTGAAAGCCTTACAACGTTCAGCGCCTCAGACCCCTCTCTACGAGATCTATTATTCTCTTGCGGAAGAAAGAGCTCGAAGGAATACGTGGCTCGGGGATTTCAATTATTTGTCCGTGTTGCGGGATGCCGGATGTTTCGATTCGAAAACGGCACCACAACCCGAGCAATTTGCTGAATTATTGGGGAGCGTAGAAGAAAAAATCAGACATCATGCAACTGGTACAACCAACTGAGCGACAAATACGCCACACACCACATGCCGATTGAACAACTAGCGAAACTCTGTACGGCCTCGAGTTCAGCCCCGCAGTCACCGGTCGAATGCACGGCTTCCATGTGCATGAAATTGGGAGTTGCGCGTTAAGGAAAATGACGGTTAAACAGACCTGCGTTAGGGGCTGACGGCGACTATGATCCAGTAGGAGCAAACGTTATCGTGCGCCAGGGGCGGACGGCATTTAGGCGATTTGCCCACGTTGTCCGCGGATGCGAAGGACGCTAGGTATATCTTCTCTGATCATCTCCTTTTCGTCTCCGTTGCTTTCCTCCTGTGCGCTCGCGCTCTCGCTCGTAGCCCACAGCAGCATAGTATAGTGCGCGATCGAAGAACTGGCCGAGCAGGTGCATGAGCTCCAGCTCTCCGTGCAGCTCCATGGCGCTATCGGACAGACCTTCGCGCTGGACGAAAGCGCGCAGATGCTCCTTGGTGGCGGTGATGGCCCAAACGAAGTGGCTGTAGGCCACGCCCTGCTGGGCGCGCGTCTCACCAAGCTCAGTGTAACGCCTTTCCAACTCAGCCTCGGTCTTATTCATCAGCCAGTCACTCATGTTGCGATAGATCTCGCGAGTGCGGGCTTCGAGTTCGTTTGGCGGGACCTTGTGCAGATCACTGCACCGGGGAGAGTTCCAAACCTTCTCGCTGAGCTCGCGGGAAAGCTGATCGGAGTGATTCTCGATAAGTCGCACCAATCGGACGGCCAACATGCCGCACCTCCGGTTAAACATGCGTCTGTGCAGGGAAATTCTCGTTCCCCAATTTCCGCGGGGAGACCTTACTAGATAGATGGCATGAACGTCAATCACGATTGATCAAAACGATTGGCACCAGCTCTACATCCCTGGAAGAAGTTGTCAGGAAACGCACGCGCGTGAGCATGCCCTCAAAGAAGCAACAATTTTCAACCATGTAGGAAAATTGCCCCATTATGGAGAGTGGGAACCGCGAGGCCGTTGCAGGAAACAAAACCTCTACAGCATCGTCACCGAGTTGCGGTTTACTTAGATTTAAATGCACACCATAGGCACAATAAGCCGCCAAGTACCATACTCACCACAACTGCGGTGATGCTGCCAACCATCCACAACATGAATAATTCGTAGAACATGATATGTGCTCCACGAGTACAGAAAACGACTTAACTTCTACTTCTGCACGAGGTAATTTTAACATAGGATTCAATTTCTTCTATATTTCAAGTATTTCAAGCCACATATCCAGGATACTGACAGTGTTCTCGCCCTGAGCTTCAGCCCTCCATGGTTATCGCAACGGATGTTCCCGACTCACTAAGCCCTCAACAAGACCATTTCGAGAAATCCTTGTATTGCAAATTTTTCTACAAGGATGCAGATCGATCTTACCCATTGTGAAGGGGCACTTCGATATTGCCCCGACCTAACCTGAGGTGGTCTACGCGCTGGCCCAGACAACCTATGGCGCATCCCGCAATGGAGAATAAGAGGAGTAGGAACCGTCGCAACGGGCCCCTTGACGTTCTCGCCTGCCAATAGAGTGTTTGACGACCCTGCTAGGCCACCTGTGGATGGTTCGACTCTACCGACTTATGAGTTGTGCAGGAAGAGTGACAGATGGACCACTACCGTTCGGCCTCCGTGAGGTTGCCTTCTTCCTCAAGTTCTTCAAGATCGGCTTCCGCTTTAGCCTTCAGGGTTGATGGGTGCAGGCCATACTTCTTGAGCATCTTGTAGAAATCTGCCCGATAGCGTCCTGCAAATTGTGCGGCGCGTGAGATGTTGCCACCGGTGAGTTGCAGAACATTTTTGAGGTAGGTTTTCTCAAACTCTTCCTTGGCTTCAGTCAGTGGCTTGAGCGGCACGTCCGGAGAGGTACCCATTGAGGGCAAGAGATCCGGAGTAATCATATCTTGGCGCGTCATGACGGCAGCCTTCTCAACCACATTTTCCAATTCCCGGACATTGCCGGGCCAAGGATGTGCGACCAGCCGATTAAGAGCGGCTGGTGTAAAGCCACGCAAACTTTTATTCGCCCGTTTCGCACTCGTGGTCAGGAAGTGTTGAGCCATCAAGGGAATATCATCCCGGCGGTCACGGAGGGGCGGGATAAAAAGTGGGACGACGGAGATGCGATAATACAGGTCGTTCCGAAAGGATCCGTTCTTGACCGCTTCACCCAGGTCCTTGTTCGTTGCAGCGATAATCCGTACATCGATTTTTGTCGAGAGTTCGGAGCCCACTTCGCGGACTTCACGCTCCTGTACGGCTCGCAACAGTTTGACTTGCATCGAGAGCGGTATTTCACCGATCTCATCGAGAAAGAGCGTGCCGCCGTTGGCACTTTGGAACAATCCCCGCTTGGCGCCATGGGCACTAGTAAATGCGCCCCGCACATGTCCGAAGAGTTCAGACTCAAAGAGGGTTTCAGGAATGGCCGCGCAATTGAGGGCGACAAACGGTCCTTTGCTCCGTCGGCTATTCGCATGGATGACACGGGCAAGCACTTCTTTACCGGTCCCGGTTTCTCCGAAGAGGAGAATGGTTGCGTCCGAATCTGCGACCTGCACCACCTGTTGTAGTATGCGCTGCATTGCCGAACTCCGCGCGACAATGTTTTCCATGCCATACAATTCATTGACAAGAGATTTGAGTCGCTGAATCTCTCCCCTCATACGTTGCGGAGAGAGCCCTTCCTCGATCTTGGCCTTGAGTTCTTTGTCATCGAACGGTTTGGTGAGATACCCAAAAGCCCCACGTTGCATAGCTTCCACAGCATTGGGAATGCTGCCGTGGGCAGTCAGGATGATGACCGGAAGTCCTGGATGAATTCGCAGGAGTTCCTCCGTCACATCCAATCCATCTTCGCTGCCCAGACGGAGGTCGGTAATGGCGAGGTCGAATCGGTCTTTCTTGGCCGCCGTGAGGGCTTCACGTCCAGTGGTGCAGCCTGTGACGGCAAAGCCCATGGCGGTCAACCGCATCTTCACCAAGTGTAACAACCCCTCCTCATCGTCGACTACGAGAATATGTTCTTTTTCCATGAAACTCCTTCTACGGTGTCGTCGGTTCCGGCACAGTCGGGGGCGGCACAACTGTCGATGGAGGACGGATAGGACGAACCTTATCCCGCATTTCCTGATCGATACGCTTCAATGCCTCCAATTGACTCGTCAATTCCTCTATTTTCCTGTCGCGGTCCGTCACTTGTTTTTGTAGAGTCAGCACGATAGCTGGATCGGTCGAACCTTTTGTGCTGTCCTTCTTGCCGTTGGCATAGTCAATCTTCCGGTCCCGTTCGGCTAAATCACGCTGGAGGCTCTCCAGGGATTGGGCATCGGCATCCTTCATGGCCCGCAATTGTTGGATGACCAGTTCCCTATCAAGCAAGTCTCGCACCAGCCTATCGGATGCCTGAGCCAAGATCGCCTGACCCTCCGAAATAGCCGGGGCGGCAATGACTGATTGAAACCAGGAGTGCTCAGTGGGAGCGGCGTGATACTCGATTAACTGGAGCCAGAGTTTGCTGGAGGCGGCCAACTGGCTTTTAGGAGCGACGACGATTACTTTTTCGAAGTACTTCGAGGCGATATCTCGACTTTCGTAGAGCCCCAAGAGGGCTCGTGTAAAGTAGACATGGTCGCAGGAATTGTGTTCGGCACATTTTGGGAGGAGCAACTCCTGTTTTTTTGCCAACGCATGGAGAGACTTTGTCTCTCCCGCGTCCACAACAAAGTAGGGCTGTGAGAATTGCGGGGCTTGCGACCATGCCGTACACCCAACGAGGAGCAGACAAGACAAGACTCCTGAGGTGGCGCCTCGACAGAAAGCCATCATGCTGTTTCTCCCGGCTTTGTGAGGCGAAGGATAAATCGTACAGTCGTTCCCTTCTTGGCTTCGCTTTCGATCCAGATCCGTCCTCCATGCGCTTCAACCACTTTTTTTGCCAGTGCCAATCCAAGTCCACTGCCTGGCGTCGCATGTTTGGCATTCGTACGCCCTTGATAGAAGCGTTCAAAAATATAGGGCAAGTCTTCGGCTTGAATGCCGGGTCCTCCATCACTCACGCTCACCTCGAGGACACCCGCTTTCGGATCCGGCTTCATGAGGACCTTTACAATGCCGCCTTCCGAGCTGAATTTCAAGGCGTTTGAGAGTAAATTGTCGAGCACTTGTTCAATGCGAATCGCATCCGCCTTGACCCAGACACGCTGTGCAGGCGCTTCCAGTAATAGCTGTACATGCTTGGCATCGGCAAGGAGTTGGACTTTATTGACCGACATATCTGTGATGCGCTTCAGATCCGTCGGGATCATTCGATACTCCATCATCCCGGCATCCATCTTGGACAGATCCAGAATGGTGGAGATAAGGGTAATGAGTCGACGGCTGCTGTCCGCCATGATGCGCAGTGTGGTGCGTTGTTCTTGTGACAAGGGGCCAGGAATCTCATCCAACAGCAAGTGGGTGCCCTCTTGGATCGAGGCCATGGGCGTTCGTAATTCGTGGGAGACATGGGCCAGAAACTCTCCCTTCATGTCATCTAATTCTTGAAGCTTTGCGCCCATCCAATTGACCGCGTCAACGAGGTCTCGTAACTCGCTGGGAGCTCGAATATTCAGCGACGTACGGAAATTACCCTGTCCGATCTGCTTGATATGAGTCTGCAATTGACGAAGCGGGCGCAGAATCGTGTAGCTGGCAAAACCGGCGAGCGCTAGGCCAAATACGAGCGCAAGCAAGACGAGTTGCTCAGTAACCGCTTCGGCTTGCGCCGAACTCTCCCGGGACCGGCTGACCCCGACACTGATGCCTGTCTCGTGGAGATTGATAAATTGTTGAAGCGTGGCGCTTATACGGTCCATTAAGACGTCTCGCCGACCTTCATAGTCTGTCGAAGGAGTCCCTGGAGACGATGCGCCACTCTCCAATTCTGTGTGGAATATCATCAGTCGTTCTTGCTGCAGACGCTTGGTATCTTCAAGGAGCAATCTAGCTTGGGGAGTGACCTCCTGAAGTTCGAGACTCTGGAGCCCGCGATGAAATTCATCGACCTCTTCATCGAAATGTTTTAAAAACGTGCCATCGCGCAC
>DATDFW010000043.1:0-3900 GCA_036522375.1 Nitrospiraceae bacterium | reverse complement strand
CGGTTTCTTTGGGAAGGTCTGCTGAATCTCAATGCCGGGGATCAAGAGTCCGATTCCACCCATAGAGTTGTGGCCCATCTTGCCACGCCACAGGCGACTATAACACAGGTCCACAGCCGAGGTGCCCTCGATGGGCAACCGCAGTTTTTTCTTCGTGCCATCGATTCGGCTACTGGAAAGCTCGTGTGGACCGATCATTTCTCAGCCGGGGCCGGCATCGTTGCACGTATGGAATGGGTCAGCACGGCTGTCGTTGGTCAGACAGAGTGGTTGTCGGCCCCACCTCAGCAGATCGAGTTTCGGATTCGAATGATGGATGATCGGGGCCGGCAGATTATGTGGGAGGACACTATTGACCCGACAGTGGAGGAAACAGACTTGGCAGCCGGACACGATGCGGGAGCCGAGAACCTGCCGGTTTGGCCTGGTGAGGAAGCCGACGAGATCAAGAAGGAAGCAATTTAATCTAACCGGGAGGAGGAAAAGGGAGTCGACTGTCCGTCAAATGTTGCAAGCTTTCTGCCCGTTAGCTTTTCTTTCCGTGCTCCTGTAATTGATCCATCCATTTGGACTGGAATTCCTCGTACGACAGCGAGAGTCGCGATTGCATGGCGGCAGACAATGTTTGTCTCGCTTTGACCTGCGCGAGGAGTTCTTGCATCCGATGCATACCAAAGCGATCGATCAGATAGTGCACGGCCGAATTCGCCTCCAGATAGGCCACAGTCGCGGCGTCACTGGACAATCCGCCCCATCCCCCTTCCAAGGCAGGCAGAGGAACCGGTGTAAACTCCTGCGTTATAACCCGATCGAGATCCGACCAGCGATCTCCGGACAGTTCCATGGCTAGGCCTTCATTGAGCCAGGTCGGCACAGCGCTTCCGGCGGGGCCCAAATGGTCGTGCAGGAGGGCGTGTACGAATTCGTGTCGCAGCACTCGTGTGAGCCAGCCTCGGTCAGCCAAGGCATTTTGTCCAGGAACCTGGATACGTCCAAGCACGGAATCGAAAAGCCCATCGGCCCACAAGGGGCTGCCGGTCTCGCTTTGGAACGCAGATTTGGCGTGCAGGATGACGACGATGGTCTTCGATGGAAAGTGCCCGAATTTCTGGCCGATCTCTCGGTAGGCCTCTTCGAGAATCTCCAACACAACGGGCCCGGTCGACTGATCGGCTTCCCCGTCGAACTTCACCATAAAGTGCGCGCTGTTTCGGCTGATGAGTCGTTCTTCGTTTTTCTCAGTTTGACGGACTTTGGCCGTGACTGTCTGCAGATAGGATTGCACAGTGGGATCTTTTCCCGAACGAGCAGCAGCCTGATCGAGGTGACGAGCAGCTTCGTCGAGCTGATCCCGTTCTTGAAAGAAGTCGGCTAGCGCCAGATGGGGGAAGGGGTTGTTCGGTGCCAGAGCGATCAACTTTTCCAGAAACTCCTGTGTCATGGCCGGATCGCGCATTTCCCAATAGGCATGGGCAAGGTTCAGTTGAAGGACGGGATTCTTGGGATCGAGCGATGCCGCTTTCTTGAAGGCCTTGATCGAGACAGCCGTTCCGTCACTTTTTTCCTGTTGTATGCCGAGATTGTTCCAGAGGATGGATACATAGGGACGTGTGGTGTTGTCGGTGGCGATGGACGCCGGTAATTCCGTCAGTTTCGTTTCTGCAATTTTGACATTCCCTTTTTCTATTTCGTCTCGGATGGTCTCCAACAGTTTGTGGTGTGTCGTATCCGGGACCACGCTGGAATCGATTAGACGTGTCTGGTTTGGTTCCGATGGAATACCATGAGGCGGCTTAGGCTGCGGCTCCGGAGAGAGTTCCAAGACAGCGCTGGGCTGATTTGATGTTGACATAGGCACAGAGGTCGGTTTGACCCAGACTTGATACATGAGGAATAGGCCGATCAGGCAGGCTATGGGAAACAAAATGTGAAAGATGTTGTAACGATACATGCAGGCCCTATTCGGATGAAATTCAATGTAACACTCCCGACAGGTGCGACAAAGGATTGTCGGCAAATCAGCAAGGCTGGCGCGAGAAGCGAGACGAAACGAGTCTGGAGAGACGGTGATGGTTCAAGGTTTTCAAATTTCGACACCCGGACGGCTCGCGTTGGCTCACATCGGATACGATCCTTCCTGCCCCTCTTGCCCGTCGCGCCTTTCCCGCCCGTCGCGCATTACCCGTATGCTCGTTGAGGGGAGGGAGAAGCTATGATACGATCCATTCCTGTGATACGGCGCTCTTCCGAGCCCAATCCCTCTGAACGGTTTCAGCAATGGCTGGATCGTGTCGCGCGTCCGATCGAATTCGCGACGCGCGATGCCTTCGCCCATCTGCCCACCGTCAAGAATCTGAATCGTTTCGTCTCCTCACAGGTTCTGCGTGCCCTGTCCGATCACGTCTACCCACGGGCGATTGAAGCGGCGTTGTTCCAGCTGCGGGAGCTATTTCTTCACGATCAGCAGCAGCTTTCGGCGGAGGAACAGCAGCGCCGGTTGCAGGAAGCCACACTCATTCTCGGAGTATTGCGCAAGGCCGTTTGCGATCCTGCTAAGACATGGCAGAGATCAGAGTCTGTTGCAGGGCCTGTGTCTGTCATGAATGAAAACAAGTCGCGGCCATGGTGGGAGCAGCCCATTCGCTTCGTGAAGGGAGTCGGCCCGAAGCGCACCGCATTGCTCCAACGGTTCGGGATCGAGACGCTTGAGGATGCCCTGTGGACATTCCCTTGGCGCTATGAAGATCGCTCGGTCATGACCCCGATCGGGCAACTCGTGCCGGGTGTACAGGCTTCGATTTGCGGTACGATCGTCCGAAGCGAGGCGAAAAAGGCTCGCAGCCGCCGCCTTACGATTCTCGATGTTGTGGTGGAGGATTCAACCGGGCGTCTTCAGGCGGTGTTTTTCAATCAGCCTTTTCTCGAGTCACTCTTCACCGTCGGGACGAGCATCATGCTGACCGGACGGCTGGTGGCCGGTGCACAGGGTTGGGTAGCGATGAGGATGGAGGTTGCGCAATACGAAGTGATAGGCGCTGAAACTGAAGTGCCGTTGCATGTGGGGCGTATTGTCCCGGTCTACCACGAAACCAAGGGGTGGACATCCCGACAGATGCGTGTGCTCATGAAGGGCCTGCTGGATGCACATGGAGCAGAGGCGCAAGAGGTGTTGCCGGTTCCCCTTCGTGCCCGCTATCGATTGCTGCCCCTTCAACAAGCCATTCAGGACGTCCATTTTCCACGGGCTGGGACTGATGGAGAACAGCTCGACCGAGGCCTCACACCGGCGCATCGCCGCTTGGCGTTTGAAGAGTTGTTTGTGCTGCAACTCGCACTGGCTTCGCGACAACGAGTTATGAAGGAAGAGTTCAAGCAGGTGTTGTTCAACCCCAAGACACCGCTGCTGGGCAAGTTGGACCGGGCGCTGCCCTTTCAGTTGACTGCGGCGCAAGAGCGAGTGATTCGAGAGATCCTCTCGGACATGACCTCATCCAGACCAATGAACCGTCTGGTGCAGGGCGACGTTGGGTCCGGCAAAACCATTGTAGCGGTGCAAGCGATGGTGCTGGCTTGTGGATCGGACTATCAGGCTGCACTCATGGCACCGACGGAGATTCTCGCCGAGCAGCACTATCAATCGATGAAAAGGCTGTTGGAACCACTTGGACTTACAGTTGTGCTCGTAAGGGGTGGTGGCCGTGCAGCAGCGCGTAAAGCGGTGCGCGAGGAGGTGGCCGCCGGGACCGCGCAGGTTGTGATTGGGACCCATGCGGTCATCCAGCAAGGCGTCACCTTTGCGAAACTAGGACTGGCGGTGGTGGATGAACAACATCGATTTGGCGTGCTCCAGCGGAAGACGCTCATCGAAAAGGGATATAAACCAGATGTCCTGGTGCTGAC
>DATDFW010000042.1:0-3014 GCA_036522375.1 Nitrospiraceae bacterium | reverse complement strand
CATAGTATGACGTCACGGACGGAAGGATACACCATGGTACAACCCCGTCGCTATCGGCACTGTACAGACCATGAATATGAGGTGGGGGGGTGGCCCGGCACTCGGAAACCGAAAAAGAATTTGCGGTCTATCGTGCGCTCCCGACTGCGAACTATGGATTAGCCCGGCAGCCATGTTTTTTGGCGACCGTGTTTATTAATGATCGTTCTTGTCCACGGTTTCAGTTTCTTATTCTTCCCTATGAGTCTGTCCGAACCATTCCTCTCCCGACTTTCTGGCTTAAGTATTTCCAGCAGGGATCCGATACAGATCGCGTGAGGGTCAGCCATGCCGATAATACGTGCCGTCAATGGTGTTATCGAAACCTATCCTTCTGATCCGGTGTCCCCACGCCCACCAGCCACCCGGGTTCCTTCGGCTGGTCGAGAGGACCGCTCAAAGAGTCAGGAACACCAGACCGCTGATCCTGCAGCACGCCTTGCTCAACAGGCCTATCAGCAACAAGGGCACCAGGCCTCTGAAACGAAACCGGCTCTCCTCGCAGAGGACTTAATGACCTCACCCGTCACATGGTTGCCGTCAAGTAGTACACTCCTGGAGGCATGGACTGTAATGATACGCAAGGGGATTCACCATCTTCCTGTGACATCGATCCATGGCACCTTAGTCGGGATGATATCGAACCTCGAACTGCTGCCCTATGTGCATGAGTTAGAATCCACCGCTTCACCGGGACCGTCCGCCGGAAACAAGCTCGCTCAGGTAATGAACAGCCGGGTCTTGTCCGCGACCCCTACTACTGAGATCCGCGAGATCGCTCACATCATGCTCGATGAACACGTCAATGCGATTCCAATCCTAGACAGCTCCCGTCATCCAGTCGGTATTCTGACGACCAGCGATATTCTCCGGGCTATAGTTCACCGAAACCCGCTTGAACTTTGGACATAACCAACCCTGATCATCTTTCGGCCGTGAGTCTCTGGGGCGACCACAGAATCACCGCCTCTGGATAGGCCCTCAACCACCTGCTAAGGCAACCAAGTCCATTGTAAAAATGTCGCGGCCTGCCCGACCCTCTGTCCATCCTCATCCACAATATTCCAGATGACGGCATTTTCGACGAGAAAGCGGCGTCCCGTCGATGTCACTCTCACACCTTGATACGTGTCGAGATATCCGCGGATTCTGGCCTGTTCCAACATCCACTCGCGTTCGGCCCGGTTCATGGGCTCCGTCGTGAGCCGTGACGGTGTTCGCGTCAAATGCTCCCAGGTCATCTCCCAAAGCTCCAATGCCACCTGATTCCCGTAATTGATGAGCGGGTCTTCTTCAATCCCGTGGGAAACGACGACAAAGGGTGAGAGAAAGAGGGCATGGGCTTGATAGACAGGATCGCCCACTCGTTCCAACAGTTCACGCCCGGTCCAATGGCGAAAACTATTGAGGAGTAGTTGCGACCACTCTATAACGGCAGGATCGCTCCATACCTGAGAAACCACGGCAGAATCCTCTGGTGCATCGGCGCGGAAGAAGCCTCGTATCTGCCGATTCTGCGGTGGTACCACGTTCGTGCGTCCAACGCAATAATCGGTGAGCGCTCTTGTACAGACCATAGGAGAACTCTGTATAATGTGGATCCTCTCGGAAGTACCTCTCCGAAAGGGACCCAACATTGAGGAGCACCTATGGCCGGTCAAACCCTCTTCGACAAAATCTGGGAGTCTCACGTCGTCCGTGCAGAGCCGGATGGGACCACCCTGCTCTATATTGATCGTCAGCTGGTCCACGAAGTCACATCGCCGCAAGCATTCGAAGGACTCAAGCTCTCCGGCCGTCGACCTCGACGTCCTGGTGCCACATTGGCAGTGCCGGATCACAACGTCCCGACCACCGACCGGACCATGGGCATCGCCGATCCTCTCAGTGCGAAACAGATCCAGACGTTGGAAGAGAATTGCCGTGACTTCAGCATCGCGCTCTTCGGGATGAACGACATCCGCCAAGGTGTGGTGCACGTGATCGGACCAGAACAGGGCTTTACCCTTCCGGGGACGACTATCGTATGCGGCGATTCGCACACCTCGACGCATGGAGCGTTCGGAGCCTTGGCTTTCGGCATCGGGACCAGTGAAGTAGAGCATGTGCTGGCCACCCAGTGCTTGGTGCAGAAACGACCCAAGACTATGGAGGTCCGCGTCGAAGGATCGTTGTCGAATCTCTGCTCAGCAAAGGACATCATTCTCGCCATCATCGGAAAGATCGGCACAGCAGGAGGAACTGGGTATGTCATTGAGTACACGGGTTCGGCAATTCGCAGGCTCAGCATGGAGGGGCGCATGACCCTCTGCAACATGTCGATCGAAGGCGGCGCCCGCGCTGGGATGGTCGCACCGGACGAGAAGACCATCGCCTATATCAACGGCCGTCCCTTGGCCCCGAAGGGAGAGCTGTTCGAGCAGGCCGTGCACGCTTGGCAGCAGCTCAAGACCGATGCGAATGCGACATACGACAGGACCGTCACGATGCAGGCCGAGGACATTGCCCCCCAAGTCAGCTGGGGTACGAGTCCCGGGATGGTGACCGGAGTCGATCAACGAGTGCCGGACCCGCGTACGATCAGCGATGAAAACCAGCGCCAGGCTATGCTGCGAGCATTGGAATACATGGACCTCACCCCGAACATGCTCATGACCGATATCAAGATCGATACAGTGTTTATCGGGTCCTGCACCAATTCGCGCATCGAAGATCTCCGCCTTGCGGCCAGCTTCGCCAAGGGCAAGAGTGTCGCCAGGGGGGTGCGGGCAATGGTTGTGCCGGGGTCGGGCCTGGTGAAACAACAGGCGGAACAGGAAGGGCTCGATCGGCTGTTCAAAGAGGCGGGATTCGAGTGGCGCGAAGCCGGTTGCAGTATGTGCCTGGCCATGAATGCCGACGTACTTCAGCCAGGAGAGCGCTGCGCCTCGACCAGCAATCGTAATTTCGAAGGGCGCCAGGGGGCCGGTGGCCGG
>DATDFW010000041.1:0-5090 GCA_036522375.1 Nitrospiraceae bacterium | reverse complement strand
CAAGCGTCTGGGCCAAGACCACAATGGTCAGTATAGGAGGTCGATGACTATGATTGACCTTATGCAAATGTCTTCAGGTAGATCTCGCCAGACACTCAGGGCAACGAGGATGATGAGGGTTTCCGAGTTGGCGCTCTGTGTGTGTTTGAGTGTGTTGTGTTCCGGTTGCTTGTACCTTGCGGTTGGCGCAGCGGGTGGCGCAGCAGGCACAGTCTATGTCATGGGAAAGTTGCAGGACGAGGTTCACTTTCCGTTGGCCGTTGTGCATGACGCTGCAGTTGCCGCGATGAAGGATTTAGACTTGACGCCCTCGGAAGATCGAATCGACAAGTTATCTGCCCACATGGAATCGGCGTTTTCCGATGGGCCGCATGTATGGATAGATATGGAAGCGGTTTCGGATTCCAGGTGCCGGATCACCATTCGCGTAGGTCTTACGGGTGACGAGGTCCGTTCGAGAAAGATCTATGACGCCATCAAGCAGCATCTTCCACGCTCTGAGAGCGGAGGCGGTTGAATGCACGTCAGGCTTCTCTTCGAGAATGTACAAGCGCAAGAGTAGAGTTGAGGGTCAAGTCTTGCGAGTATCTCTTTCCAGTTGGGCCGCGATGCCGAGATACATAGGTTAGGGGATGGCGGACCCACGAGTCTTCTTCGCCGCGGAACGAACCCTTCTGGCATGGGTACGGTCCGGATTGACCATGATGGCCTTTGGTTTTGTCGTGGCGAGATTCGGTCTGTTCCTCGGCCTTTTGCCTGCGTCGAACCAGTTTGCCGGTCCTGTGCACCATGTCAATTGGATATCGAGCACACTCGGAATTGCATTGGTCGTCTTGGGTGTGGTCGTGATACTGGGTGCCTTATCCAATCATCGGCTGTATGTGCGCACTCTTCCACTAGAGGATATCCCGCAGTTGGCTATGCCCTGGCTTACCTCGCTTCTTTCGGTAGTATTTGCCTTAATTGGTTTCCTTCTGGCAGCCTATCTGACCTTCGTGTAATCCTTGTTTCTCTCGACCGGAATATTCCCACCAGCTTTTAGCCAGCAAGCCGAGGTCAGTTTGAAATGGCTGATCTCGCGGTGCGGGCCTTAGAGGGTATGGATTTGTTAGAATGATTAGATAAATAATCACATAACAGCGGAGGCGCTATTATGACGATCCTTCAAGCTGCTGAATTACGAGTGAAGTGGAAACTGCGGGTCAATCCGCCACCGTGCGAGCATATTAACTTGGAGTTGGAATGGAGTGAAAATGGCTCAACGGACAACTATGATTGCATTATTTGCGGGGAAGTTGTTGCCAAAAAGTTAAAAGGATCTCTTTCAAACTGATCCCCCATTGGCAATTGAAGGTTGATCAGGGCACGTCTTGTAGGTAGATGGAAACGAGTGGAGGAACTTAGAGAGTGCATATAGATCGGGCGACAGAGAAAGGCACGTGACCATACAGCGTGTTCTGTTCGCACTGATCTTGGTCGTGGCCGGTGCGACAGCCGCGATAGCTGGTTCTATTGAGGATGCGGAATCGGTGTATCATCGCGGCAAGGGCTGAGTGGCCTCCGCAGTACTTATCCACTATTTTTCATAAGGGCACCATGACGTGGCAAGGTGTTCGACCTTCAACAGGCTGCCTTACGTTCTTTCTGATTGTTGTGCTGACTTTGTCAGGGAGCCTGTTCGCTCCAAGGGGTGGCGAGCTCTCGGCTCGGACAGGTGAGTCGGCGCAAGGAGAGAATGTAGCCATGGATCAGCATGATCATGCCGATGGCGCTGTCGACATGATGACTCCTCATCAGCAACATCTCGGTCCCCATATGAGATGGACGGAATTGCGGTCTGTGAATGCAGATGATGCCCAGCGTGCCGACCACATCGTCCAGGCCCTGCGGCAGGCCCTGGCCAAGTACAAGGACTATCGGGTTGCGATGGATGACGGGTATGTTCCGATGCATCCCGAGCGAAAGCCACGACACTATCATTTCGCCAACAAGCAGCAGCGATTTTTGGCTAAGGTTCGCTTCGATCCGGCTGAACCGACCGCACTCTTATATCGGAAAGCCGGGGATGGTTATGAACTCGAGGGGGCGATGTATACCGCGCCCAGAGGCATGAGCGAGGACCAGTTGAACGAGCGCGTTCCCTTGAGCGTTGCCCAGTGGCATGCCCACGTCAATATTTGTTTCATGACCGATGGCAGTGGACGCCGCATGCCCAGGAAACAATTCGGGTTTAAGGGCAAGATCTCGACGGAATCAGAGTGTCAACAAGCCGGCGGACGATTCGTGCCGCAAGCCGGTGGGTGGATGATTCATGTGTACCCCTTCGAGTCGACTCCCGTAAAGATCTGGACCCATTAAGAAGAAAGAGTCCCTATTTGATCTCTGTCACATCGGCTCCGATCATGCTGGTGTCGCGGCGAGGGAATTGGACGACAGGTGATACTTGGTTCACGATGAATGCGACCGGCGGGTCGAGAACGCCTTCGGTACATTTCACAGGAGATAAAATGATGAAGGTCAAACTTGCCTTAGTGTTGTGTTCCATCATCATTTTTCCTATCACCCCTCTCTATGCCCAAAGCCTTTGTTCGCAATGTATCAAAGCCGCTCAGGACGAGTTGAAAAAGTGCCTCGATGAGGCCATCAGTCAAGAGGATAAAAAGTCATGTCTTGAGAAGCAGGACAAACGTACGAAGGCCTGCGAGGAGGGTGAGTGCAAAATTGAAAGGACACAAGGTGGTAGTAAAGGTGATGTCCCTCAGGAGAAGAAATAGAACGTTTCCGGCACCCTTCTCTCGTGACCGAGCGATCAGCAGCTAGGCATCGCGCAACGTCCTTCCTCCTGATCGCTCCGCTTGAGGACGATGGGGATTCATGGGTTCTCGACCTTGAGGATCTTGACCTGTACGACGAGCGGCTTCCCTGCAAGCGGATGGTTATAGTCCAATACGGCAGTCGTATCTGATACCTCTGCGACAGTGGCCAGCTCCCCAATGTCATTCCGTAAAATATCCCCTTCTCTTGCTCCAAATGGCAGGATTGTTTTGGGAACATTCAGCTTTTTCCCATCATCATGCGGGCCAAACCCTTCCTCTGGACTCAGTTGAACGCTTTTTTCCTCCCCGGCTTTCATTCCGATGACCTCTCGTTCTAGAGCTGGAAAGATCTCGTGGCGGCCCTGAATAAACTCGCTGATGTTGCCGTAGTCGATCCCATCCGAACCGGGCACTCTGGCCACATATTGGAGTGTCACTTTCGATCCTTCCACAATCTGCGAAGGCTCGCCCGCTTGAGATCGCAAAGAATTCGTCTGCGGAAGAGTCTTAGCGCCAATACCATATTCCCCCAGCAGCACCGTGCAACTCAGAATGACTATGATGAAACCTGCCTTTGTAAGGCTATGTCGTCTCATACCATCCTCCTTCCCGAATCTCGACAGTTTAACTGGAGAGGTAAGTCAGCAGGTCCTTTGTGAATGCCCCCGATCTTCCATCTTAGATAGATCGAGCAAATGCAATACCATCGGGGAAAAATCTGTGATCAGTCTATCTTTCAATGGGATTGGAAACGTCCATGCAATAGATTCACGATTGTGCTCATGTCCAGCTTGTCTTAGGACTTAATACGGCACCAGCTAAGCACCTACTTTTTATAAATTTCCATAGATGCATTGAGTGATGACGAATTGTCCGCATCCGGACAAATTGTCTTAACAATACGCGTCGGATAAGGGAACGGTGGCGAGGATTTGGTCGTGGGCAGAGTGAGCGAGAATCAATGCGGAGTCGCACAGGAGATTTGGTTTTGCGAAGGTTTCTCTTGCTCTCAAAAGGACTTGACATAATTCTCACCCTTGTTGAATTGTAGGATCTAGATTCTAGCTATATGTCTGGCACAAATTTTCTATGAGATGGGTACGATACTTGCGGTTAATTTGAGAATTGACAGTGATGAAGGCTCTCGATCAAGCATTGCAAACAATTATAGATGAGGTGATCCGCTGGGCGCCGAAGGCACCCGTCGGGCTATTAGTCTTTTTTGTCTTTTGGTTGGGCAGTGTTGTCGTCAAGAATATCTTTTCCCGGATCAGTTGTAGAACCGAGTCCAGTACCAGGTATTTCCTGACCGTCGTCGGTCGCACCCTTTCTCTTGCTATATTGCTATTCGGTGGCATTACAGCCCTGGGAACAATGGGTATCAATGTCTCCGCGCTCGTTGCAGGATTGGGGCTGACAGGTTTTGCCTTGGGATTCGGTTTGAAGGATATCCTGGGGAATTTAGTGTCAGGCTTGCTGATTCTCCTCTATCGTCCGTTCAGCTTGAATGAACAGATCAGCGTGGCTGGAATGGAAGGTTGTGTCACGGAAATAGATTTACGGTATACCAGACTGGAAAACGCCGGGAAGGCTTATTTGATTCCGAATTCCATGATGATTACCAATACAATCATGCTGATCTCCCGAGGGGAGAAAGGTGGGGCCGGCAATAGCACGAATAGTGGTGCTCCAATCATGGCGGCTGCTACGTCATCGATCAATAGTGATGAATCGGTTGCGTCGGTCAATGGGGGAATGGAGGTCACCCATCACACTGACGATCCGAGATGAGATCGAACGAAGTCCCTTTCCTCCCGCTTGCTATTTCCTCATTCGAAAGCTCAGAATTTCTTCTCTCGAACAATCATTCATAAGTCGGTATCCGACGCGGTATAGCTGAACGTCGGAACATTATGCTCAAGGAGCACAACAATGCCGACCGACACACTCACGAAGAATCTCACGAGCAAGGTGGCATTCGTCAGGTCATTCTGGGAATAGATGGAAGGACTGGGAGGGTGGATTTATGGCCGATGTCACGAAGGAGACCGAGGTGATGCGAGTGGTGTCGGACACGGTGAAACAAGCCGGACGTATCGACGAACTCATCAACCTCGTGGGCGCGTTTGCGCCCGGATCGGCAGTCGAAACCGATGCGGTGAAGTGGCAAAACATGCTCTCTTTGAATGTGACGTCGGCCTTTCTATTATCTCGCGCAGTGATCCCGTATATGATAGCCAGACGGAGTGGTTGCCTTGTTCATACTGCAGCGCG
>DATDFW010000040.1:0-11006 GCA_036522375.1 Nitrospiraceae bacterium | reverse complement strand
GGACACACCTCAAACCGAACGAGCCAACGCCCGTCCTCACAAGCTACTTTGCAAGAGTATTTCTTCCATGAGTCGCTCGAGGTCTTGGCAGGTTCGGAAACTGAGCAGCGACGGATTGCCCTGTTTTTTGGCGAGGGCGGTTCATATGAAATAGAGGATCTTCGCGCCCGGGCCGCCATGCTGGATCTCCTCGAGTCCGACATCAATCTCATGAGCCAAGACCTCGAGCGACTCATGGAAGAAATACTCTTGCAAAGTAGCTTGTGAGGACGGGCGTTGGCTCGTTCGGTTTGAGGTGTGTTCCCGCTGAGTTGCGGGAATCCCACGCATACTGTTGTCAGCCGATGACGGCATGGCTCCCTGCGCATGAAGGGAATGATTACTGGACTTGGAACATGTATCGGTCAGTGTGGCATCGCTCGGCGTGGTCTGCAAAACACCGCAGGATTGAGCAACTCCGCAGGTGAAATGTGTCTGTGCTGTGAGTGTGCCTGTGGGAGGCACACGTAGAAATGTTTGAGTATGCAGGCATGTCCTTTGGCTTTAGGGTAAAGTCGTATTCCAGCCACCTGATTAGTAGGCTTGGGACGTGACACGACGCCGCTAAAGAATATGTCCACCGGCTGGTGCAACATGACCAGGGGAGTTTCGCAGTCGTCAGGGTGTGCATATCAATGGCCTGGAAGGCTTCTGAGGCCTACTTCAAGCGTCGCTTGGCGGCCAAGGGAGGCATTCGCCTCATGCGGATCCTGAACCTTGCGGTCGACTTCGATAAGCTGGACAAGAACCGACTAAAGCGCGTCGAATTACCGGACGTCGAAAACCGGCAACGTGTCGCCACCAAGGAAGAACTCCTATCCATCAAGCAGGAATCCGACAAGCGCCGGCTGAAGAAGATCGAAAAACACGAATACGACCCCTCCGAGTTCTGGCGCATTGTCACTGTCGCATTAAACACCGGACTCCGGGAGGCGAAGATTTTGGAGATTGATCGGACCTGGCTGCGCAAGCGCGATGACGGCTGGTGGTTGCTCCTTCCGCCGGCACGCAGTCGGTTGAAACAGACACCCCGTGAAATTCCCCTCAATCCTGCCGCCTACCAGGCGCTCAAATGCGATTTCGTCCATGTGGACGGGAGAATCTTCAGGCGATGGAATGCGGCGGCTTTCAGCACGTTCTGGCAACGATTAAGCCGTGAAGCAAAAGTGACGGATCTTCACTTCCACGATCTCCGCCATACTTTCGCCACCTGGTTACAGAATCTCGGAGTACCACTCGAAGTGCGAGCCACGTTATTGGGCCATCGACTGCAAGGGAGCGGGACCGATCAGCTTGGCGGAGAAGTTATGACAAGCCGCTACTCACACGGCGGGTACGGATGGAATCAACAACTCCGACATGCGATCACCCTCCTCCACACGGCACTTTTGTCCTATGGATTGTCCTATGGACGACTTGCTGATGACGCAACTTCTTCTCAAAAAGTTGCGAACTCTCCGAAAAGTGGAGGGAATGTTTGGTGGTCCCAACGGGATTTGAACCCGTGTTTAAGCCTTGAGAGGGCTCCGTCCTAGGCCAGGCTAGACGATGGGACCATGATCGATGATATGGGATCGATTGAGGACAGTAGCATAGGGACTTTTGGTTTATCAATTCCTCACGACTCTGGACAGTATCCAGGCTTCTGCACCGTTGGCCTAATTCACGACTTGACAGAGATCGTGGTATAGCCTACCTTGCGGAACACATGTGCAGCGGGCCTCTAGGAGAGGGAATTTTTAGGTCTTCAGCTTCCTCCTCCCATCGGCAGACTCATGGTGGAACATGAACAACCCGCTTCAATTCAAAACCACCGACATCACAGATTCTCCTGAACTCATCGACATCGAAAAACCCGAACAGGGTCTCGAACTGCACGTCGGCTCAAACGTGTTTCGAAACACGAACGGTGTCGTCAAGCTTCAAGGCAAGGAACAGTTGGTGCTGGAAACACAACCCGACCCATTGGCATTGCTCCTGACGATGGACTTGTACGATGAGCAGGGAACCCGTGTCGGTCATATCAGACGAAATAGGCTTTCGGCACACAGTACGGGCCGCTTTACCATCAATGTACAATCCGGCGGTGAAACAACCCCAGACGTCCCTCCCTCGGTTACCGTAGCAGACCGAACAACTGGACAGACGGTCTTCGAGGTCTGCCTCATACAGCGAAGAAAAATCCGCATAACCGTGGGGAACTTTTATACCCATAAAGGTGAATTTGTCACCGTTAGCCCACACTACTGCCGCATCGGCACCGTTCTCACCCTATTTGGCGATGTCGCAGAAAGTCGCGGCAACGCAGCGGCAATCGGATAATGGGCTCCCGGCAGGCCCCGATCTGAATCCAGCGGCTCCGTTCCATACACACAAGGAAGTGACAACCGACGTCATCATCTGGCGTCTTGTTGAAAAACACATCCTTTTTGACAAGGCGGCGGACTCCCGTACAATGAGGGGCATGTCTGACGTCGTAACACCCAGCGTACAAGCCTTTTTGGTCTGCGACCAGATTATCGAAGACAGTGTCACCAAAAAGAAAAGCCTCATCGGCCTTTTTACGCACTTACAGGCCGTGAGCTTTCCTTTTCAACACTCGCAGCTGGGCCTGTATTTCTGCCTCACCGATGCCGAAGGGACCTATCACTTTGACATTGATTTGATCTACCTCAACAACGAACAGCTTGTCTGCCGAGCCGCTCTACCAAATATCACCATCGACGACCGGCTTCAAATTTCCGATTTTGGGATCAATGTCCCCTCACTGGTTTTTCCCGCTCCTGGACGCTATGAGTTTCGCCTTCGGATGGAAGGCCATCTGATCGCGCAAAAAGACTTCAGCGTGATGCAGATGCCGACTCACCAAACCGCATAGGATTTCAGGCCGCTGAGTATCCCCTTCCTCGTGTGAGGTCGTTAGGGCCTTCTCCCATGTGCCATGCGTATGGTAGAAGAACAAGGAATAATCCGCTCATCCGTTTGCGCATCTTCTAGGAATCAATGGGCTCATATGTCTGAACAGGCCGGTGCTTCAAACTTTATCCGAGATATCGTGGCCGATGACCACGCAACCGGCAAACATGGCGGCCGAGTAGTCACGCGTTTTCCACCCGAGCCAAACGGCTATCTCCATATCGGCCATGCGAAATCTATCTGCCTGAATTTCGGCATAGCCAATAACATCCCTGGCGGCATCTGCCACCTGCGTTTCGACGATACCAATCCAACCACCGAAGATCCTGAATATGTCCAAGCTATTCAGGACGACATCCGATGGTTGGGTTTCGACTGGCACGAGAAGATGTTTTTTGCCTCGGATTACTTCGAACAACTCTACGAGTTTGCCATGCGACTGATCCGGAAAGGCCTCGCATATGTCGATACCTTGACGGCCGACGAGATACGTGCCTATCGCGGCACTCTGACTCAACCGGGAAAGAACAGTCCATTTCGGGACCGATCCGTCGAAGAAAATGTTGACCTCTTTCGAGACATGCGAGCAGGGAAATTCGCCGACGGAACTCACGTCCTCCGAGCCAAGATCGACATGGCGTCAGCCAATATCAACCTTCGCGACCCGGTCCTCTATCGCATCAAACATGCAGAACATTATCGCACAGGGAATGGCTGGTGCCTGTACCCAGCCTACGATTTTGCCCATCCACTCTCGGATGCGCTTGAAGGAATCACGCATTCAATCTGTACATTGGAATTTGAAGACCACCGGCCTCTCTACGACTGGGTAGTCGAACAGACTGAAGCCCCGCACCGACCCCAACAAATCGAGTTTGCTCGTTTGAACCTGACCCATACCGTCATGAGCAAACGGAAATTGCTCGAGTTGGTCGAAAAGAAACTGGTGACCGGATGGGATGACCCTCGACTACCGACGATCAAAGGGCTTCGCCGCCGCGGGTATACCCCGGAAGCCATTCGCGCATTCTGCGACCATATCGGCGTGGCCAAGCGCGACGCGATTGTCGAGATGCAGCTGCTCGAACACTTTGTTCGCGAAGACTTAAACAAACGTGCGCCCCGAGTTATGGCCGTGTTGCGGCCGCTCAAAATCATCCTTGACAACTTTCCCCAGGACCACGATGAAGAAATGATAGCGGTCAACAATCCGGAGGATCCGTCTGCAGGGACGAGAAAGGTCCCCTTTTCACAAGTGCTCTATATAGAGCAAGACGATTTCCGTGAAGATCCGCCGAAGCAATTTTTTCGTCTCGCCCCAGGACGCGAAGTGCGGCTCCGGTACGCTTACATCATCAAATGTGTCGGGGTGACGAGAGATTCGAGAACCGGCGAAATCACAGACCTCCATTGCACCTATGATCCCACGACAAAGAGCGGCGCTCCTCAGGAACAGCGCAAGGTCAAGGCCACGATCCATTGGGTCTCCGCGACCCATGCTGTGAGAGCCGAAGTCCGACTCTACAATCAGCTTTTGGTGACAGACCTAGAGAACATACCGTCTGACCATGATTGGACGACCTATCTCAATCCGCAATCGTTGGAGCGAATCACGAACTGTTTGGTTGAGCCCAGCTTGCGGCAGACCATACCCGGCGCACGATATCAATTCGAACGCCTGGGATACTTCTGTGCTGACTCAGATTCGGCCTCAGACACACTGATATTCAACCGTACTGCATCACTCAAAGACGCCTGGGCCAAGCTCGAAAAAACTCACCCGGCCCGTTAACTCACTGACAGAGCATTTCGGAACTTCTCTCTCTTTTCGATTGGTTTGGAATTACTTTACAGTCCCGCCATCCGTGCTACGATTGAAGTACTAAAGAGGAGAGCCATAACGAGCTGTATGTACTATATAATCCTCTTCAAAGTATCCAGTCAGGACGTTGAGTCTACATTGACCGGAACATGTCGTGCCGGTAGAACGAGAAACCTCGAATCGAATGGGGGCTTGAATGATTGAGTGCCGGGAATATCCACGCATCCCCGTTGACATGCAGGTCTACTTCTCCAGCACCAACAAGACAGATATCCGGGAAGGCACGATGTTTGATCTATCGGCAGGAGGATGTGCCGTCACCAGCATGTCGTCGGTTCAGCCCGGTGTAGCAGTGAGAATCCTCATCAGGTCGACCGATCTGGGTTCGCCCATTACGATCGAGTCCGCCGCGGTCCGTTGGAGCAAAGGTGGGGAGTTCGGCGTCGAATTCCTCGGCCTCTCGGAGATCGATCAGCGCCGCCTCCATCGATTACTGCAAGTCGCCACGACCTAACAGGTCCGCCGAGTTGACCCTTTCGGAGTTGGCAATCCCACGGTACTTTGACACGGTCACGAACTATCCAAGTCCTCTCACAAGGAGCTCAAACATGCTGTCGACCCAAGGCTGCCTGTAACCCTTCGCCATTGCGCAACGAGATGTGAGCCCAATCACCTATTGCAATATCTGTCATTAGGATAGTCATCAAGCCCGTGACGAATTGGGCGCCACTTATAGCGAACTCGACCAGGCATAAGAAGGAGTCCCTCATAGACGACGTACGGTTCCGCTTTGTGATCGGTCTGTCGACGCTGAAAATGGATAGCAGAAGGGTCACAGGAAAATGGCTGGGGGACTAGGAATCGAACCTAGGTAGCCGGCTCCAAAGGCCGGCGTCCTACCGCTAGACGATCCCCCAGCGCGGTACGGCAGCGAATTGTAGATCGGAAAAGGCGAGGAAAAGATTTTTGGCTGGGGGACTAGGAATCGAACCTAGGTAGTCAGATCCAGAGACTGACGTCCTACCGCTAGACGATCCCCCAACCGACATCCACAGTAATATACAGCTCTCAGTTTCGTCAAGATCGGTGCGACTCAGAGAGAGGGACCACCTCCTGAGTGGGAAGCCCGATCGATCCCCTGTCGGAGCCGAAACAACGTCCGGTCTCGCCCTAATACCTCCATGACCTCGAAGAGACCTGGGCTGGCGGTGCGCCCAGTCAACAGAAGACGAACCGGCTGGGCCAATTGCCCCATCTTCATTCCCTCTTCCTCAACGAGCTGCTTTAAGACCTCTTCCCATTGCTGTTTTGAAAATGTCGGTAGAGACTCGAAGCGAGTGAGCAATTTGCGCAAAACCGGCACGATGGCCGGGGTCAGATACTTCTTCGACGCCTCTTCGTCACAGGTCACGGCCTGCCCGAAATATGGCCTCACCCAATCAACCATCTCGACGAGGGTCTTCGCTCGTTCCTTCACCAGGACGACCAGCTGCGCGATCCAGTTTGGCGAGACTGTTTGGATTTCGCTTTTGAATCCTGCTGCTTCCAGGAAGGGAACAAGCGCCTGTGCAATCTGGTCAGGCGGGCTGGTCTTGATGTATTCCGCATTCATCCAGAGGAGTTTTTCGGGGTTGAACACGGCGGCCGACGTATGAACATTCCTCCAAGAGAATTTCTCGATTAACTCCTGTCGTGTAAAAATCTCCTGGTCACCATGTGACCACCCAAGCCGAACGAGGTAATTCACCATGGTATCAGGAAGATAGCCTAGTTCTTTATAGGCCATAATCGAAGTGGCCCCATGCCGCTTCGAAAGGCGGGTTTTGTCCGAGCCCAGAATCATCGGCAGGTGCCCAAATTGGGGTACTGAGAACCCAAGGGCTTGGAAAATCGGAACTTGCCTCGGCGTGTTGGTCAGATGATCGTCTCCTCGCACCACATGGGTAATGTTCATCAACGCATCATCTATCACCACTGAAAAATTATACGTCGGGTAACCATTCGACCGTAGAATGATCAGATCGTCCTGCACCGCATTATCAAAGACGATTTTGCCCTTGATGAGGTCGTCCACGACGGTCTCTCCCTCTTGTGGAGCCTTGAAGCGCAGGGCCGCATCGCCGGTCGGATTCGTCAAGTCACGATCACGACAGCGGCCGTCGTATTTTGGCGAGAGCCCCTTGGCTTCGGCTTCCTTTCTCCGCGCGTAGAGGTCTTCGGCTTTGCAGACACACCAATAGGCCTGCCCTTTATCAAGAAGCTGCATTGCATGGCTCCGATAGAGGTCCATGCGCGCTGTCTGGCGGAAAGGGCCTTCGTCCCAATCGAGCCCAAGCCACTTCATGCCCTCAACAATGGCTTGGATGGATTCCTCGGTCGAGCGGCTCTGGTCCGTGTCTTCAATACGGAGAACAAACACCCCGTTTTGCTGGCGCGCAAAGAGCCAATTGAACAGGGCTGTGCGTACACCCCCGATGTGGAGAACACCAGTCGGGCTAGGTGCGAATCTGACCCTGACCTGACTCATAAGAATGACCCTATTTCATCATAGAGAAGGTCGGTATCTATAACACGGGCTTAAAAGGGTTGTACAGAATCGGTTCTTAACACCTTTCATCTGAACAGCCTTCGGGAATGAGGCCGAGCGAGAGGGTGATTCTTCTTCCCAAGATTCAATGTATCTTTTCTCAACCAGACCAGTGGGGTATCTTTATGATTAGCGGTAGGCGCTAAACACTTCTCAATCCTGCGTTCTCAATGGCAGATCTTCCTTCCCCAGCCGGAACAGTTCGCTCTGGTTTAGATCGCGTCACCAGACGGAATCGGTCCATGATGAGCTACTTGCATTAGCCGTCCGGCCCCATTGATCCGATATGTGCCAGCTCCGTAAATGGAATGGAACTATTGCGACCGTTTGCAGCGGAAGAACAAGAGTGACGCCACAACTCAGCGGGGTCAAATAATATGTGCGACCTTAGGGGGTGTATTTTTGGGAGACTGGATATGGCCGAAAAGAGGTCAAAATAGAACCGTAAATTTAATGTCCTTCTCTCACCAGATTCTTGTTGACCGCAGGAATTTCTACCACAATGTCTTTCGTGCCGTTTGGCACGCATTGACAACCTAGCCGTGACTGCAATGTGGTCATCGGTGCTTCTTCCAGCTGATCGAATTCATCATCGGTGCCTTCGTTACAGCTTTCAAGTCCTTGTTTCACAATAACATGACAGGTGGAACAGGCACAGACACCCCCACACACATGCTCCAACGCAACACCATTGCCCATTGCCACATCCAAAAGACTACCCGGAAGGCCAGTCGGGCCGTAGGGGATCCTGGCTGGATCGACCTCAATCTTTGTCACCTCACCGCCAGGAGCTATAAACGTAACGGTATAGACTCGCTGCGGAATCTCATATTGAGCTTTTTCAATATAGGGATTGGTCCCACCCATACGCCCGTTCCTTTCTCAGGGTGATCAAACTTTCACACTGTTGACACCTTGGAAACTTGCATGCTATCCTTAACCCGACCTAATTGATCGGAGATCATTATAGTCCCCGATCTTACAGATCGGCAATAGCAATGTTGAAGATTTCGAAAAAAGCAGATTATGCCCTCATGGCCCTTCAACACATCGCTGCGGTCCAGTTCGGTGATGTGACGCCTGGGCGCGTCGTGAATACGAAGGAAATCGCAGAGGAATATAACATTCCTCTTGAGCTGCTGGCCAAGGTGCTCCAGACCCTCGCCAAAAACGGACTAATCGAGAGCCACAATGGTCCCAAAGGCGGCTACGTGCTAGCCCGACGCACGCACCAGATCACGATCGCACAAATTCTCGAAAGCATCGAGGGCCCCTTGGGTATCACCGACTGTTCACATGAGAAAGACGGAGAGGTCTGCATGCAGCGGGAAAATTGCCATATCCGCACACCGCTCTTGAAAGTTCAGGACAGCATCGCCCAATTACTCAATAACATGACCCTGCAGGATATGATGGGTGGTACACCCCTCATTACGATCCAGTCTCCCACGGCACAAGGAGTTGAACAATGAAACTGCCGATTTTCTTGGACAACCATTCCACAACACCGGTGGATCCACGCGTATTGGAAACAATGCTCCCATACTTCACCGAGAAGTTCGGAAATGCAGCCAGTCGCAACCACGCCTTCGGATGGGCGGCGGAAGAAGCTGTCGAAACCGCCCGAAAGCAGATCGCGAAGCTGATCAAGGCCGATCCGAAAGAGATCGTCTTCACAAGCGGTGCGACCGAGTCTGATAATCTAGCAATCAAGGGTGTGCTGGAAATGTACAAGGAGAAGGGCGACCACATTATTACGTCGTCCACTGAACACCGGGCTGTGCTCGATACAGTCAAATCGTTGGAAGGCAAGGGTAAAGCAACAGCCACGTATCTCTCCGTCGATAAATTCGGGATGGTCAGTCCGGAGGACGTACGGAATGCCATTACCGAGAAGACGATACTCATCTCTATTATGTTGGCGAACAATGAAATCGGCACGATCAACCCCGTCAAGGAGATCGGCAAGATTGCGAAGGAAAAGGGCATCATTTTTCACTGCGATGCGACGCAGGGAGTCGGCAAGATCCCGGTTGATGTACAGGATATGGGGATTGATCTCATGTCCTTCGCGAGCCACAAGATATATGGGCCCAAGGGAGTCGGGGCTCTCTACGTGAGAAAGAAGAATCCTCGGGTTCGCATCGCGGCGCAAATGGATGGGGGTGGACACGAGCGAGGTATGCGGTCCGGGACGCTTCCGGTGCCTTTAATCGTGGGGTTCGGCAAGGCTTGCGAACTCTGCGAACAGGAAATGGCCCGAGAATCCACGCGGTTAATTACGATGCGCGACCGGCTGGAGACGAGTATTATGAAGGCCCTCGAAGAAAGCTATCTGAACGGCCATCCGACCAACCGGCTCCCCGGCAATCTCAATATCTCCTTTGCCTATGTAGAAGGCGAGTCGTTACTGATGGGCATGAAGGATATTGCTCTCTCCTCCGGTTCGGCCTGTACTTCTGCCACGTTGGAACCCTCTTATGTGCTTCGCGCCTTGGGGGTCGGGACAGAGTTGGCCCACTCCTCGATCCGTTTCGGTCTGGGCCGTTTCAACACGGACGATGAGATCGACTATACAATCAAGAAGGTGATTGAGACGGTCACCAAATTGCGCGAAATGTCTCCGCTATACGAGCTGGCAAAAGAAGGCGTCGATTTGAAATCAGTCCAATGGGCTGCCCATTGATCAAAGCAAGCTAGGTTAAGAGGAGGACGAACCATGGCCTACAGTGACAAAGTTATCGACCATTTCAATAACCCCCGCAACATGGGGAGCTTCAAGAAGGATGAGGAAGGAGTTGGCACCGGCATGGTTGGAGCACCTGAGTGCGGCGACGTCATGAAGCTCCAGATCAAGGTACAGAATGATACGATCGTGGACGCGAAGTTCAAAACATTCGGTTGTGGATCCGCAATCGCCAGTTCAAGCCTTGCCACCGAATGGTTGAAGGGTAAGACAATCGGAGAAGCCCAGAAAATCAAGAACACCGACATCGTACAGGAACTGAATCTGCCACCAGTAAAGATCCATTGCTCCGTGCTTGCCGAGGATGCGATCAAGGCCGCCCTTGCGGATTACCAGAAAAAAACCGACGGAACACTGACAGACATAAAGTAACGTGAACAAAGGGAGCGTCCCATGGACACGACGAACACAGAAACCCAAGCTCCGGTGATTACGCTCAGCGAGGCGGCGCTGAAGGAAGTGAAACGCCTCCTCAATGTGCAGGGGCTTACTGAAGGGGGGCTCCGCCTCGGCGTCAAGGGCGGAGGCTGCTCAGGTCTCAGCTATACGATCAACTTCGACGAAAAGATCGGCCAGCACGACCAAGTCCACGACGTTGACGGTGTGAAAGTGATTGTCGACGCCAAGAGCGCCATCTATCTTCAGGGCACGCAGTTGGACTTCCAAAAGGACCTGATGGGCGGAAACTTTAAATTCGTCAATCCGAACGCCGACAAAACCTGTGGCTGCGGGGAATCCTTCTCGGCGTAAGACCGTCAGCAAAGCATTGCAACCATCCTAACGGGCATGGCAGGGTTGCCATGCCCGTCTTGTCAGAAGTGGGAGCTGGATTTGGACGGTCAGCATACTTACAGATCAAGCTCTCGTGAACTGCAGATGGCTCGCAGCATGTGCTG
>DATDFW010000039.1:0-2336 GCA_036522375.1 Nitrospiraceae bacterium | reverse complement strand
GTGTGCCGCTGCTGTTTCCAATACATGGACCTTCATCAGATTCTTTGCGGGATCGTGAAGGATCAACCCGATGAAGTCGAACGCAGCGATCGCCGGGAGACGTTGTGCGAGATCTCGAAAGAGCGAGGACAGGTCGCGATGTGACACGATGGCTTCGGACACTTCCAGGAGCAGCCGCAATCGGTCGCCGTCGTGAATCAGGTCTTGATGATGGAGGACATTGTCCACCGCCACGGCGATTTGTTTGGCCACTTGCTGGAGAAATTCCAGGTCCATTTCACCATAGGCATCTTTCTCCAAGCTCAAAAACCCCATCGCGCCCAGCCGCCGCACCGCGGTGGTCAGAGGAACGACGCAAAACGAGTTCACGCCGTCCTCCTTCATGCATTGAGTGACCTTCGGCCAGCGACGTTCTTCTGTAAGATTGGCGACGAGGATCGGCTGCTGCGTGTGCCACACCAATCCGTCAGGAGTCTCTTCGACCGGCCCTTCATGGCCGCCGACGAGATCAGCCGGCACATTCGCCTGGATCGTGTGCAATCGCATCGTGTTTCGAACGGGATCGTGTAAGGACAGGGCGACAAA
Source organism: Nitrospiraceae bacterium (assembly GCA_036522375.1). Taxonomy (GTDB): domain Bacteria; phylum Nitrospirota; class Nitrospiria; order Nitrospirales; family Nitrospiraceae; genus Palsa-1315. The sequence continues at coordinate 1,751 of DATDFW010000039.1, read as the reverse complement.
ATTGACATGCACCACTCGCGGAAGGCGTTGGGCAAGATCTCGAAAGAGTTCGTGCAGATCGCGGTGCGCGGAGATTGCCTCTGCCACCTCCAGCAGGGTTCGATATTGCTCCGCCAGAGTCTCGCAGGGAGATGCTGAGTGCCTATTCATTGCCGTTCAGTATGGCCTATCGGTCCGCAACGGCTCAAGAGTCCCTTCTCAGTAACCCACGGTAAAGCGCCGGCGGATATGCTGTGGCTTCTCCACCTCGTTGATCATTGCCATCGCATAGTCTTTGACCGAGATGCGGCTCTCTCCTTGAGCATTAGTCAGTAACTGATCGGTTCCGAGCCGGAACCTACCCGTCCGCTGGCCGGGAAAGAGGTCGGCTGACGGAGAGAGGAACGACCATTCAAGGTCCGTTTCCTTTCGAAGCATGTTCAGCGCTTCCCGCGTCGCCAGCGCACCCTGTTTGTATTCGGCTGGAAAACCGGGCATGTCCACGGACTGGACCCCCGGCATGACTTCCAAACTACCTGCCCCACCCACGAACAACAACCCCTTCACTCCGGACTTCTTCACGCCGTTGATAATGGAGTGGGTGCCCTTAATCTGCTGGCTGTAGATGTCCGGATTGCTCCATCCCGGATTGAAGGCGCTGATCACTGCATCGTGGCCCGCGACCAACCGGACCACTTCGTCCTCGTTGTAGACATCGCCTTTCATTGGACGAAGCTTCTCGTGTGGTGTCAGTGTGTCTGGGTTCCGCACGATGGCCGTCACCTCATGGCCACGATACAACGCTTCCTTCAGGATCGCCGACCCGACAAAGCCTGTCGCGCCAATCAATGCGATCTTCATGGTGTCGCTCCTCTTGGATCGAATGGTGTAATCGGTCGGATCTTCAATATGAACAGGGATGACGATCCAGTGTGTACCCGTTACCCGCTACGAAACCTGCAGAAGATATGCGAGGCTTCCGGCGAAATCAGAGCGTCGAATGCGTACCATCGCAGAACGGCGGTGTCTTGGTCTGCTTGCACTGGCACAAGGCGACTTCTTCCTTTTTACTCAATGTAAACTCGACCGGCTCAAACCCGGTCCCCTGATGAGACCCGTCACAGAACGGTTGGTCTCTCGAGCGCCCGCATAGACACCAGTAGTAGGTTCCCGGGTCTAACTGAAGCACGGCGGGCTGCTTGGCTGCAATACGTGGCTTCTCCATGAACGGGCCTCCTTTTGTACGTTACAGATGTAACGGTTTGATGGGCGACACCACGGCCGCGGGATTGTTCTTCCATACCGACTCGTCTGCATCGACATAGAGTTCCACTTCGTTGCCGTCCGGATCCTGAAGATAGAGACTTTGACTCACCGTATGATCGCTCATACCGTCGATGGTCACGCCTGCCTGTTCTAATTCGTTCTTCGCCATACGCAATTGATCCAGATTGTCTCCGATCTTAATGCCGATATGATAGAGCCCGCGGCGCCTCCCGGACCGAGGACCCGGCGCATCGCCGACTTGGATCAACAACAACTCATGGTGTGTGCGACCGGACGTGAGAGCCGCAGCGGTCCCGTTGAAGATCCGCCCAACTTCCTCGAACCCCAACAGATCACGATAAAAGCCAAGCGATTGCTCCAGATCTTTCACATAGAAGACGACATGGCCGAGGTAATGTGCTTTCATTCGGGTCACTCCTTGTTGGACGACGACTGCGAGAGCAGCGCTCTGATCGCCCCGTGCGCCAACACTACATCGGGCCCTC
>DATDFW010000038.1:0-2962 GCA_036522375.1 Nitrospiraceae bacterium | reverse complement strand
GACGTCGGGTTTCTTCAGCAAGGACCATCTGCTTGTTTCGGCGTGGTCGTCCGGACCCCTCGGTCAGGTCCTGACCGTGCTCGGCCTCGTGACGGCGTTGATGACGGCGTTCTACAGCTTCCGGCTGGTTTTCGTCACGTTTTGGGGTCCCTCGCACGTCGATCCTCATCATGCAGACCACGTGCACGAACCGTCGAACACCGTCACCCTGCCGCTGATCGTCTTGGCAGTGCTCAGTATAGTCACAGGCTATCTGGGCATTCCAGAGTTTCTTGGACCCATGTTCGAGTCAGACACAGCCGAAGCGGCTCACGAAGGAGGAGCCTCCATAGGCATCATGGTGTTGGCCACGGCTATGGGATTGCTTGGAATCGCCGGAGCCTACTATGTCTATGTGCGCAACCCGGCGCTGCCGGATCAATTTGCTCGTCGGTGGCAATCGTTGTATCGGGCCTCACTGAACAAATGGTATGTCGATGAGGCCTACGATCGAACGATCGTCCGCCCGACTTTTTCCGGCGCAACCGGACTGTGGAAGCATGTGGATGTGAAGGTGATCGATGGCGCGGTAAACGGAGTGGCCCGTGCCATCGCCTGGGGAGGGTGGCTCTTGAGGTTCACGCAAAGCGGGCAGGCGCAACATTATGCACTTGGTATGGCACTGGGGGCAGTGGTCCTATTGACGATGTACCTATTCTTGTGAAGGAGTGCCAATGGTCAGCGGTCATGGGCCGATGGGAACAACGAACACCTGTTCTCGCGCCGATGATCATGGACTATTGACCAACAACCGATGACCAGTTCCATACCCTGGCTCTCACTGCTCCTCGTGATTCCCCTTGCGGGAGTTGGCGTGCTGTCGTTCGCGACAGAGTCGGCCGCTCGATGGATTGCGCTGGTTGCGACCTTGGCCGATCTGTGTATCGCCATTCCGCTCTGGTGGCTCTTTGACCCACAGGCCGGCCAGATGCAATTTACCGAACATGTTGCCTGGATCACTGCCCCTCCCATTTATTACAGCTTGGGTCTCGACGGAATCAGCTTCCCACTCGTGTTGATGACCGTCGGGATTATGCCCCTCTGTGTCTTGATATCCTGGACTGCGATTACCACAAGAGTTCGGAGTTTCATGGCCATGGTGCTCATCATGGAAACGGCCATGGTGGGAGTCTTTGTCGCACTGGACTTTGTCCTTTTCTATGTATTTTGGGAAGCCATGTTGATTCCGATGTACCTCCTCATCGGGGTCTGGGGAGGGGCCAACAGACTCTATGCGGCCATCAAGTTCTTTCTATACACCCTCGTAGGGAGTCTGCTCCTCCTCGTCGCCATCTTCGTCCTGTACTATTACGGAGGGCACACATTCGACATCCTTGCCCTCAGCCAAGGCACCTACCCTGCTTCGCTACAGATGTGGCTCTTCCTGGCGTTCTTCGCCGCATTCGCGGTGAAGGTCCCCATGTTTCCATTTCACACCTGGCTCCCGGACGCCCACGTCGAGGCCCCAACTGCGGGCAGCGTCATCCTTGCCAGCATCCTCTTGAAAATGGGCACCTATGGATTTCTGCGTTTCAGTTTACCGATGCTGCCGGATGCCAGTCGGGCGTTCACGCCCATTATGGTCGTCCTCTCCATCATCGCGATCATCTATGGTGCCTATATGGCGTTGGCCCAAGTTGATCTCAAGAAACTGATTGCCTATTCGAGCGTGAGCCACATGGGGTTCGTCACTCTTGGCCTGTTTGTCTTGAACCAACAGGGCATCGAAGGAGCCGTCCTCCAAATGGTCAACCATGGAATTACGACCGGCGCGTTGTTCCTCTGCGTCGGCATCATCTATGACCGTACCCACAGCCGGTTGATCGCCGATAATGTCGGATTGGCCAAGCCGATGCCGATGTATGCAACCCTGTTGGTGATTTTCGGCTTGTCCTCCCTCGGCCTCCCGGGAACCAATAGTTTTGTCGGAGAATTCCTCGTGCTCGTCGGTACGTTCTATTGGAGCAAGGTCGCGACCGCCTTTGCCTCAGTGGGCATCATTCTCGCCGCCACGTATCTTCTCTGGATGCTCCAGCGTGTGGTGTTCGGAGTCCCAGACCCGCACCACCTCCCGAAGCTCAGGGACCTCAACCAACGGGAATTTGCCACCCTGGTGCCACTTGTTCTGTTGATATTTTGGATCGGGCTCTATCCGAATCCACTTGTGAGTCGGATGCACCAGAGCGTGACCAACACCATTGCCTCCATGTCCCGCGCGAAGGTTGCGCCGACTGCTCACCCCTCTGCCGGTGCGACAGCACCATTGCTGGCGGACAACGGAGAGCAGCTGAAGACCCAGGGCCCATCGCGATGAGTCTGTATGGCGCAGACCTCTTGGCCTTGCTTCCCGAACTGGTTGTGGTGGTCGCCGCCTGTCTCGTCATCGCGTTGGACCCTATCACTCCGGCTTCGCGACGAGATCTCCTAGCTTGGCTCAGCGTGGGTGCCCTTGCTCTCTGCCTCGGACTTACAGGCTGGCAGATCAGCATGCAGAATGTCCGGGTGTCTACATTTAGCGACTTGGTGGTCATCGATGCCTATGCCAGGTTTTGGAAAATTCTCCTCTACAGCGTGACCGGTGTGACGATCGTTCTGTCGCTGCCCTATCTGAAGGCGGAGCACATACACCTCGGCGAATACTATGGGTTCCTTCTCCTCGCCCTCTCCGGCATGATGGTCATGGTCTCCGGTGTCGACTTGCTCACGATTTATCTCGGCACCGAGCTCATGTCCATCTCGCTCTATATATTGACCGGCTTCAATCGGTCGAAGCCTCGTTCGCTGGAGGCCTCCGCCAAATACTTCGTTCTGGGCGCCTTCTCCTCGGGAATTCTGTTGTACGGCATCTCGTTGCTCTACGGACTGGCCGGTAGCACCAAGTTGGTATCGATTGCCGGCGCCATCGGGACTCGCGGGACGGATG
>DATDFW010000037.1:0-4104 GCA_036522375.1 Nitrospiraceae bacterium | reverse complement strand
TCTGCGCGAGCTGGCTGAGGTTGTCGACCGACAACAGGGCTGGCTGATTGTGGATGAGGCCTTCATCGACTATTGTGATGCACAATCTGTTGTATCGATGTTGGGTGTCTATCCGCGCATGATGGTATTGCGCAGTCTGACGAAATTCTACGCCATGCCGGGACTGAGGATGGGCTATCTGGTTGGGGCAAGTAAGATTGTGAATCAGCTGAAGGACCGGCAGCCGCCCTGGTCGGTTAATTCACTTGCTCAGGCGGTGGCGCTCGCGGTAGCAGACGATGAGGCTTATGCGACAAAAAGCCGTACGTTCATGAAGCACGAACGTCCCCGATTTTTGCGCCGGCTTCGCGCCCTGTCCGGGCTGCGTGTCTATCCATCCGATGCGAATTTTGTGCTGATCGAGCTTCCTATCTCGATCTCCGCCGGAGAAGTAACGGATCGACTGGCTGCGGTGAGGCTACTTGTTCGTGACTGTTCAATGGTGCCAGGTCTGACGAATCAGATGATTCGCGTGGCCATCAGAACCGTGAAAGAGAATCGACGCTTGATTGCAGCCCTTGGCGCTTGTCTGAAACCGATTCAGTCATGAGGACGCGCGGCGGGCATGGCATGCAAACCGTCTTCAGCCTCAAACGAAAGACGCTCATCGTCGACTTGGGAGGCCTTCGGTCCGTTCTCTCCAACGCTCCCAAAGCCGGCGGGATGACGCGAGCCCGCTATGTCTTAAACCATCAGGTGGCAGCCAATCCGATTAACAGCAATGATCCTGGCGTGAGGCCAAGCGTGCGATGTCCCGATCCTGCCAGGACGCTGAACGTGCTGGCCACCTCGCTCGGTATCCGCGATAAATGTGTCGGTCTCATGACGGCCGTGTCGATCGCGGACGTCGTGACGGTGCGAGAGGTCTATGACCAGATCTGGGTTGAAGGATTTGTCACGGTTGGGACTTCGAATGCCGTGTGGGCAGGGGAACCGGTTACGTCAAGCCAGCATATCAACAGTCATACTCGTCCCGGCACGATCAACGTGATCCTTGTGACCAACGCTCGTCTGTCTGCTGCCGCGATGGTCGGAGTGGTGCAGGTGTCGACTGAAGCCAAGACCGCAGTTCTGTTGCGTGCGAAGGTGAAAAGTTGGACCGGTCGCTCTGCGGCGACGGGAACCGGAACAGACGCGGTCGTGGTTGTCAGTGGGAATGGACCCTCTCTCCGGTACAGTGGCACACACACGGTCATCGGTGAACTCGTCGGGCGAGTGATTAGGACGGCAGTCACAGAAGGGTTGGCCCGCTATGCACGGCGGCATACACATCGTACATTCCGTAGCTCTATGAAGAATTCATGACGGGTATCACAGCCAAAGGTCTTGCCATTCTCGGCACCGGCTCAGATGTCGGGAAGAGCCTCATCGTGGCCGGGATTTGCCGGCTCTTGGTTCGGAGAGGAGCACGGGTTGCGCCATTCAAAGCGCAGAACATGGCGCTGAACTCTTTCGTCACGCTCGATGGAGGGGAGATCGGTCGAGCGCAGGCGTTGCAGGCTCAGGCCTGTGGGATTGAGCCGACGGTTGAGATGAATCCGATTCTGCTGAAGCCCGAATCTGATTCGCGCTCTCAGGTGGTCCTGAGAGGGAGGGCCTGCGAGGCGTTGGATATGCTCGCATACGTTGGCCGGAAAGACACGCTCTTTAAGATTGTTCGAGACTGCTATACAGGACTGGCCAGCCAGTATGAGTGTGTGGTGATTGAAGGGGCTGGGAGTGCTGCGGAAATTAATCTTCGCGATCGGGACCTGGTGAACTGGCCTGTCGTCGAGTTGGCCGATGCTTCCGTCGTCTTAGTGGCGGATATCGATCGGGGTGGGGTCTTTGCGCAGATCATCGGGACGCTCGACTTGTTGGCCCCTCATGAGCGCCAGCGCGTGTGCGGCGTAATCGTAAATAAATTCCGTGGAGATCGCAGCCTGTTTGAAGATGGTGTCCAGATGCTTGAGTCGCGCACGGGTGTGCCAGTTTTGGGTGTCCTTCCTTTTCTTCGTGGTCTTCGCTTGGATCAAGAGGATAGTCTCGATCTCCCACGTTCCCGATCGGTCCAGTTCAAGCGTGAGCTCATAAATGTGGTCGTGGTCTTGTTACCTCGCATGAGCAACTTCACCGATTTCAATGCGCTAATCGCAGAGAAGGATGTCGCGCTTCGGTTTGCCGATTCGCCGGATGATCTGGACGGGGCTGACCTAGTGATACTCCCAGGAAGCAAGAATACACTGGAAGATCTCGACTATCTTGTTCATGCAGGATTTCCGGCTGTCCTCGAGTCTCATGTGCAGAGAATGGGTGAGTTAGTTGGGGTCTGCGCTGGCTATCAGATGCTTGGGCAAGAGATTGCCGACCCCAAGGGATTGGAACAGGGAGGAGCGTTAAAAGGCTTAGGCTTTCTCGATGTAACGACCGAGCTGGATGCACCAAAGATCTGCCGGCAAGTCCGTGCAACATCGCTACTCTATGGAGTGGATCTTCATGAGTCAGTTCATGGTTATGAAATTCACATGGGGCGCACCAGTCGTGGAACCGCAAACCCATGTTTCCACATCGAATCATCTGAAATCTGGGAGGCCAACGCGAGGGGTGAAGAAGGTGCGGCAAGTGAGAGTGGCCTTGTCTGGGGCACCAGTATTCATGGTCTATTCGATCAGCCTGGGTTTCGCAGGGGCTGGCTGAATCGCGCAAGGGCCAGGAAAGGACTCCCGCCAGTTTCCCTCCATGCATCCGAACTCGTCACGACACAACTGGGCGCTGAACTCGACCGTTGGGCTGACCACGTCGAGCAATATGTGCACATGGATGCGATCTATTCTGTATGTAAAGGTCGATGAGGAAGGAAGTTGGGATACAGCCTATGCTCCTGGGTCGAGAAACTTGTCAATTGATGACATCAGGTCGAAGGATTCATCGTGCGTCCACTGATGGCAGCGCCTTCGCTGTGCTGCCTCTGCCATTTGCTCCATCGCCGTTTGTCAACCGTACTTGCCGCGCTGAAGGTTCGGTCTTACGCCGCAGCCTTCATTTTGCCGCTCCCTTGTAGCGTTTTCTGCAGTCGGTTCAACGCATCTGCCAGCTGACCAATTTCATCATTCCGATTGATGTTGGCTGGGGTCGTCAAATCTCCCTTATTGATACGATCTGTAACTCCCTTGAGTTCCGCGAGCGGTCTGCTGATCCTGCGTCCGATTGAGAAACGAACAACGCAGCGAAAACGATGCTGAGACTGACAGCACCCAGCGAAACTGTCGCGATATTTTACTCCTTGACGAGTAAAAATAGCAGCACGGCGACCGGGAAGTCTGAGCCCACAGATGCACTCAATGGTGTCTCAAACAGATTAGTAGGCGAATGATATCCGATCGGAGGGAGTCCAAATTTCGGCTGCGATGCACAACTGTGCACAAACGAGAAGATGATGGCCAGGTTTATGATAACCGATAGCGTTTACGTCACTTATTATTGATTTAACAGTCTTTGTGCACATGGGCCAACGAGGTTACAAATCGGTCGTCCTTTCAAGTTCTTGTGTCGGCACGTATGTTGCTGCAAGTCCGGCGACGGGTTGTGTATGTCAGGGCTTATGATGAATTCCTGAAGATCCTAAGGGCCGATGACGTCATGCGACTCTAAGGATGTCGAAATTGCCGATTCGCTTGCTAATGGCTCATGACCGGATACACTCAAGTTTGCGTGACGATATTTCAACCTGAAAATACAAATAGGGGGACTAGGGTTACCGATGCAAGAAAGAATGTCTATGCGCAGAAAGGCTCTCAAGATCGTGGCGATGGGGATAACGACCATCTCGTTGGCGTGGAACACGCCAGTGCAAGCCGCGAACGAGGCCGAAGTAGCAGAGCACCTGATTGAATTGATGAATATCGGTCGTGAGGTGGTCTCGGAGAATCAGGCCACCATTAATGATGCTGCGAAAGCCGATAAGGGTTTTACGGCTGATTTCGTGGCCGACCAAGTTATAGAGCGATTCAAGAAAAAGACGAATATCGATCTCCGCACTTCTAATGTAGTCCCTCAAGCCAACTTTTATTATCTCGCATTGGTGGA
>DATDFW010000036.1:0-3868 GCA_036522375.1 Nitrospiraceae bacterium | reverse complement strand
CAAGTCACTGTCTGCCAGCCCGGCACCTCAACCTGCCAAACGATCTCGGATATTTTGGTAGATACCGGATCGTCGGGGCTCAGGATTTTTGCCACTGCGATAACACTCCCACTCCCAACTGTCCACATTGGTGAGTGCATGTACTTTGGAGGTGGCACAGACTGGGGGACTGTTCACACTGTGGACGTGATTCTGGGCAAGGAACCGGCTGTTTCCGTGCCGATCCAAGTGATCGATCCGACTTTCGCGGGACAATACACCTCCGACGGGAAACCAGCTTCAAACATCTGTGGCATAATAGACTCGGTCGATTCGGCTCCTTCTCAAGTCGGGTTCAATGGCATCTTGGGCGTCGGGGTATTTCAGTTAGACGGCGGGTTTTACTACAACTGCGTGCCTCTCCCTTGTACGGGGGTCGCAGTCCCGCATTCCCAACAGGTCCAACATCCTGTCGGACTTCTGCCGGTTGATAACAACGGGGTCATCGTCGCCCTGCCGTCTGTGCCGGTCAGCGGGTTGCCCTCCCTTACCGGTTCGCTCATCCTGGGCATCGGAACAGCATCGAATAACCAACCTTCCGGGGTCACGGTGTTGCCGACCGACTCATTGGGCCGGATCGTGACACACTTTCACCCCAGCCCGGGCACCAGCATTCAGGAGGTCGGCATCATCGATACAGGCTCCAGCCTCCTCTTCTTCGGTGACTCCCTCTCTTTGTCGATTCCGCTGTGTCCCTCAGACCCAGACCCCCTCAAAGACCTGTCTTTTCTCTACTGCCCTCCGTCTCCCTTACACTTCTCGGCGGTCAACACAGTATCGTCAGGGTCTCCATCAAGCTCGGTCAACTTTCAGATCATCGATCCAAGACCCTTACTGTCTTCAGGAAATGGCGTCATAAACAATTTAGGCGGACCAACATTTTTTGCGGGAACGTTTGACTGGGGACTGCCGTTCTTTTTTGGCAGGAAGGTCTATGTGGGCCTCAATGGAAAAAACTCGGTGCTCGGTCCGGGACCATTTTTAGCCTATTAAGAGGATCACGTTCTACCAGGGATGACGGTTTACAAGAAGACCATTTCCAGAAACAATTGTTTGTGATTCCAGAATTGTCGATGAATTTCCACTCGATTTCCTCACCCCTTTGCATCGATGGTAGCAATCTGTTTGAACAACGAGACTAGAACTTATTTCAAAATCCGTTGTCGATGAGGAAACAGCCTCATTCGATTGACATGGCCATGACCATGCTGCAGATTCCTTGGAAATATCATCAGTGGTACCCTGGACCTTGCTAATGCGTCGTCTATCGGAATGTCGTTTTTCTATTTTTAGATAGGTTCTAGACTCCATGGACTTCCAGCTCGGTTTGTTTGTCCTCCTTCTTGTCTTGGCGTTCGCCAATGGCACCAACGATGTTTCCAAAGCCATTGCTACCTTAGTTGGGAGCGGGATCACGACCTATCGAAGCGCGATTGTGTGGGGGACAGTTTGGACAGTTCTTGGCGCCTGTGTTTCTGGCTTGGTCGCGAGCGCCATGGTGAAAACCTTCAGTAGTGGGCTGATTGCACCAGGTACAGCCACCCCACCTGCGCTGGCATTGGCCGTGCTCGCGGGGGCCATGATTTGGGTCCTTGTCGCGTCACGCACCGGCCTGCCCGTCTCCACCACACACGCGCTCACCGGTGCCATTGTCGGTGCCGGGCTGGCCGCGTTCGCAGGAGAAGGACTCATCTGGTCAGCCATCGCCAAAAAAATGGCGCTGCCTCTGTTGCTGAGCCCGCCCCTAGCGTTGGCCATGTCTGTGCTGCTTCACACTGGTCTCCGCACCTTTGCGGCTCGATGGGAAGGCGCCTGTCTCTGCGTGCTTCCTGCCTCACGGGCGTTGGTCGCAATTGATGCCAAGGGGATGACCCGCACATTGTTTCAAACCACGGGGTTGGGACAGCCGGTGGTGGCAGTCCCAAACCACTGTGATCGAGCTGGTCTACGGGGAATCACGCTTGGCTTGGACAGTATTCATTGGATTTCGAGCGGGCTGGCCTCCTTTGCTCGTGGCGTGAACGACGCACCGAAGCTCGCAGCGATGGTCCTCCTCGGGAGTGCCCTCGCCGCATGGCCGAGTGCTCAATTTCAAGTCAGTACATTTGTCGCAGTCGCAGTGGCGATGGGTTTAGGCAGCTATCTCGGCGGTCTCCGTGTGACGGAGGTACTCGCCGAAAAGGTCACGACGATGGATCATGCGGAGGGCCTCTCGGCGAACCTCACGACCTCCTCATTGGTGCTGGTGTCAGCCACGCTGGGGCTCCCCGTATCAACGACGCACGTCAGTGGTTCGGCGATTATCGGTATCGGCCTGTTAAAAGGTGTGCGGGCTGTTCATTGGAAAACCGTCCGAGAGATGGTGCTTGCGTGGATTGTGACGCTTCCTGCTTCAGCGATGCTGGCATGGCTGGCCTACTTTGTACTCGCGAGCTTGAGCTAGCCATCGAGACCATCCGAATGGCATTCCCTTCTCGAACTAATCTGACCTTGAGAATGGGACACGCTGACGATGCAGAATCAGAGGTGTGAGGATGGGCCGCGCTGCGATTCGGAATGATTAGTCCTAGAGCATTCTCGGCGCAGTGACATCTTCAATGCTTGGCATTCCACAGTCGCCCGGTCACACCCCTGTTGGACAAGTTTCACCGATGTGTCTATTTATCTTTTCCCGCTATGGGAGTGGTCCAGAATTTAAGCGGAGCACAGCAGCTCATGGTACTGCTTAATCTCACTAAGGGAGTAATTACTCCCCCTTGCTTTGCTCCACTGCGAGTCTTTGGGCTTCAACAAGCTGATCACGACTCATCTCGACCGCCACCGCCTGTCGCAAGGTGGCTGCGTGTTCATACCCTTGAGCCGCTGCAAGATTAAACCACTTGTGCGCCTGAACTCTATCTGTCGTCACGCCCCGTCCCTCCCAATAAATCTGGCCGAGCAGGTACTGGGCTTCGGCATTCTTCTTCACCGCCGCTTGCTCGAGCAGTGCTCGCGCTTTGGCATAGTTTTGCGGAACCCCTTGTCCCTTGAGATATAGCCGCGCCAAATGAATCTCTGACTTGAGGTCGCCTTGCTCAGTAGCCTTCATATACCAGTGCGCTGCTCGCTCATAGTTCCGCGAGATCCCCTCGCCTCGCTCGTACATTTCGGCGAGCCAGGATTGTGCCTCGCGATGGCCCTGCTCTGCGGCCCTTTGGTACCACTTCAACGACTCAATGAGATCCCGATCAACCGTTTTGCCTTCCCAATAGATGGATGCGAGCTGATATTGGGCCTCGGCCTCGCCGGCATCCGCCCGCGCGCGGAGCTTCGATTCGTAGCTCGCGCAGCTGACGATTGAAAACAGGACGCCAAGAAATAATATGTATGTGAAGCGATTCACGGCACCCACCTCCAAAACTAGTTTACTGCAACATCGGCTTCTTGAGATAATTATGGTACCGCATGGTCGTTCGTAGTTCACGTCGTCTAATTGGGCATAACACTAATTGGGCATAATCGCAGTCCTGTTGACTCATATGCGACGCTTAAAGGGTCGTGAAACCGATTTTCTAAATGGTGGGTTGACCTGCCTCGCGAAGGTCGACCGAAAGAGACCGGAGGCATGGCTCGGCGCCTGATCGGTTTGGCCACGCCCCTGCTCTGAGGCGCACCGAGCGCACCAATCGTTTCCAGAGATAGAACCGAGTCATGAAACAAGAGAGTGGTTTTGTTTATGGCTACACTTTCTTCGAGTGCCGCTGCACAAGCAGATATCGCCGCCCGCATGAACAAATGGCAACACTAGGCTTGCCTTCGCGCCATGATTGGAACCGGCTGATCTCAAAGG
>DATDFW010000035.1:0-5458 GCA_036522375.1 Nitrospiraceae bacterium | reverse complement strand
CAATATCGTTGGCGGGAAGCCCATGAAGGGTGAAGTCACCAAGACTCTTAAGGGTCGAGTGTGGTCGCAGTGGGCCGACAATCCTGATGGAGAGCTGCTATTCGGGATTCAATATTGGAATAGCGGTGAGCCGGGTTCGGGAACCCCTGCCGGTCGTTCATCTTCCGATCTCAATGTGAAACCGCCAGATCCATTGTTTTCATGCTGCGGCTGGGGTTTTGTGGGTGGCACCGATAAGAACAATCCATACTCGGGTTGGTACCATGCCGCCACTACCGTTCGGTTGGCTGTGAAGGATAAGGCCCTGATGGATCAGATCATTAAGGCCTCCCAGGAGCTTGTCGCGATGGAAGTGAGCCTGGACGGTCGGACGATTACCGGATTTAAGGTGCTTAAGTAATCAACCTTGACAAGCAGTAATTCTTTCTTGTTCTGTTAAGGAGGATGTGATTATGACGTTTCATACGAAAGGCTGGGCTGTGATGGCCGCCACAGCACTGGTATTTTCTGTAGCTTCCACCGCACTGGCGATCGAATCATTCCAAGAGCGCTTCGAGTGGGGAGACTTGAGCAAACCCACGACATTGCAGGGTCGAGTGATCGTGCTCGATCCCTATGATGAAGCAGTTTGGATCAATATCGCCGTGTTCGGCGGGAATGCTGAGAGCGGTTTCTTCTGGCAAAAAATTCATCCGGGCAAGACGCTCAAATTTTATGCCGACAAGGGAGCCTGGGAAGATCTGAAAAAGATGGCCCGTCCTCATGCAGGGCCAGCTGCTGCCAAAGAAGTACCGCCGTCCAGCACAACCGATTTGATCGAGTTCGTCGTGACGGAGCCGGAGCAGAACCACCGTGTCATCTCCTCAGTTAAGAAGCTTCCGGATGTTGCGGGTTCTATGGGGAAACCGCTGAGCATTTCCGGTCTTCGTTTGAAGGAGTGCGCGGGAAAGAGTGAAGTTGACACAGGCTGTGCAGCAGCAAAGCAACAGCTCAATACCTCACCGAAGTCTCCGGATGGGGCCGAGGTGGCCATGCAATATGACGTCTTGGTTCCAGGGGGAAAGCCAGTTGCCGGCTTGATTCCCTGGACTGCGAAATACAACACGGGCGCGGGCGCTGCTCACTAGGCTAAGTCAGTCTCGGTTTATAAATGCGGCATCTCCGAAAGGGGATGCCGCATTTTTATGTACTGGTGTTGTTTTGGTCAGTTGGACCAATGCGACGTTGTAGGTCAGCAAGTCGATTCAGTGCATCGAGTGGTGTCATGGTAAAGAGATCAATTTGCTTCACTTCCTCGATGATCGGATGTGTCTGGGGGAGCGAAGCACGTGGTGGTTCTTCCTCGGAAGAAATGGGTGTGCACTCAACGGTAGTATCCGGTTGTTCCAGTTGGACCAGGACTTCTTGCGCCCGGGCGATAACCGATTGAGGAAGTCCTGCCAGTTTGGCGACATGAATACCGTAGCTGCGGTCTGCGCCGCCTGGCACAATTTTGCGCAAGAAGACCACGTCGCCATCCCGTTCCTGAACCGCCACACAATAGTTTCTGATCCCTTCACGTAACCCTTCCAGTTGTGTCATCTCGTGGTAGTGAGTGGCGAACAGGGTTCTGGATCCTAAGTGCCGACGGTCTTGAATATGCTCCGCAATAGCCCAGGCGATGCTCAATCCATCATAGGTACTAGTTCCTCGGCCGATCTCATCCAAGAGAATCAAGCTGCGGGAGGTCGCACTATTTAAGATATGAGCGGACTCGATCATCTCCACCATGAATGTGCTCTCTCCGGCGGCCAGATTGTCCGAGGCTCCTACTCGCGTGAAAATGCGATCGACCAGTCCGATGCGAGCCTCGGTTGCCGGCACGAAACTCCCGACTTGCGCCAATAGGACGATCAGTGCAACCTGGCGGAGGTAGGTGCTTTTCCCTGCCATGTTGGGTCCGGTGAGTATCACGAGTCGATTACCCTCACAGTCGAGGGTCGTGTCGTTGGGTACGAACGTCAGATCTCTGCTGAGCTGCTCGACGACCGGGTGGCGGCCCTCTCGAACATGGATCGTGCTGCTCTCGTCGACGAGAGGTTTGACATAACGGTGCAATGCGGCGGTCTCGGCCAGCCCAGCGAGGACATCGAGCAACGCGACGGCTTGGGCCATCGCCTGGAGACGAGGCACCTCCTTCGCCAATCGTCCGCGCAATTGTTCGAACAGCTCTTGTTCAAGCGCCAGCAGTTTAATGTCAGCGCCTGTGACACGCTCTTCTAATTCTTTCAGCTCCGGTGTCATGAATCGTTCGGCATTGACCAGCGTCTGTTTGCGAATGTAATCCGGTGGGACACGCGACAGGTGTGTCTTGGTAATTTCGATGTAGTAACCGAACACCTGATTGTAGCGAACCTTCAAGGAGTCGATCCCTGTTCGCGTCCGTTCTTTGCCTTCTAAGGTGGCGATCCACCCCTTGCCCTCCATGCTTGCTTTGCGAAGTTCATCAACCTCGGAATGGTATCCTTCTCGAATCAGGCCGCCATCACGGATCGACATCGGCGCATTCGGATTGATGGTCTGCTCGATCGCGTTATGCACATCGCGACAGTCGTCCCACGATTCGCGGACGTCGGTCAGCAGCGAGGCGTGGAACGATTGAAGGTGGGACCGCAGTTCTGGTAGGGCGCTCACCGATTGTTTCATCGCGAGCAGTTCACGAGGTCCTGCGACGCCGAGCGTCACGCGGCTGCTTAGCCGAGCAATATCTTGTACATCACGGAGGGTCGTCCGGAGCGACACGCGCTGTTGAATCCGGTCTTTCAACTCACCGACCGCATCGAGTCGAGCCTGAATGGCATCGCGATCAAGGAGTGGTCTGACGAGCCAATCGCGTAATAAGCGACTGCCCATGGCCGTCGCGGTACGGTCTAACACCGACAAGACCGTTGGCTGGCTTTGTTCCGATCGGTCCTCACTGACTCCCAATGGACGTATGAGTTCGAGATTACGAATCGTCGCACTATCCAGATGCATGGCGTCACGGCTCCAGCGGGTGCGTAACCGGCGGAGATGTGCGAGGGAGGCGGTTGGCTGGGTTTCACGAAAATATCGCAGGACCGCTCCGGCAGCTCCGATTCCTGCGGTCAATCCTCGAGAGCCGAATCCGTCGAGGGAGTGCACCCCAAACTGTGTCTGGAGGAGTTGCGCGGCATCTTTAGGATTGAAGGAGGCCGATGGTTGTGCGCAGAGGCGTGGTCCTCTCAGACGGCTCAGGCACGATCCAGCATTTGTCCTGGAATCGGGATGAAGGACTTCCCGTGGTTCTAGCCGAGCCAATTCATCCATGAGCTGGATCTCTGCCTGTGCCCCTTGGAACTCTGTCATCCAAAACTCCCCCGTGGAGACGTCCACACAAGCTAGCCCAATGATGGCTTGTTTCTTCTCAGATGAGCCCTTCTCGTCGGGGAAGGCAACGGCGGCCAGGTAATGTGATTCTCCGGGAGAGAGAAATTCAGTATCGACCAGCGTGCCCGGTGTATACAAACGAACGACTTCTCGGCGCACGAGACCCTTCGCGAGTTTCGGATCTTCCACCTGTTCGCAGAGTGCGACGGTTCGTCCCGCCTTGAGAAGTTTTG
Source organism: Nitrospiraceae bacterium (assembly GCA_036522375.1). Classification (GTDB taxonomy): domain Bacteria; phylum Nitrospirota; class Nitrospiria; order Nitrospirales; family Nitrospiraceae; genus Palsa-1315. The sequence goes on along the minus strand of DATDFW010000035.1, from coordinate 1,838 downwards.
CGATATAACCTTGTGCTGCATGGTAGGGCACTCCGCAGAGGGGAATCGGGTTGGCACTGGATTTATCGCGTGAGGTGAGGGCAATGGAGAGTAGCTTGGAAGCAACCTGTGCATCCGCATCAAACATTTCGTAGAAATCACCAACGCGGAACAACAGAATGGCGTCGGGATAGCCGTGTTTGATTTCGCGGTATTGCCGAATCAATGGTGAGGCATCTGCGTCACTCATCGTGCAGGTCTCGATGTGGATCACCGGTTAGTGTGGGAGAAATATTGCCTGTGACTTTTTCGAGGGAGTGGCGTAATCGCTCTAAGTCCACCTCAGCTTCCTGGAGTGCTTTGGTTTTTCGACGGAGTTCGATCCGGCCCCGCACCCATGGAGGAAAGAGAAGGATGCCAGATACGAGCAGCCCCACCGCAAATCCCATCAGAATGGGTTTATAGATCGGTGTCGAAGCCTCAAAGAGACCAAAGAAGTACCGGAGTGTGACTTCCTGTTCCTGGTTCTGAAGGAAAAAAGCCAGAGAGAGGAGCAAAAGGATTCCGACCAGAATCACCCTAATCATGACCTCGTTGTTTTCTCCCTGCTCAAGGCCCTGCGTGGGGACGCATGATGTCCCCTGCAGGTCTTGCTGTATTGTATGCGTGCACGGGTGAGGATCTTGTCAGACTTCGGTCCTGTCACACTCAATTGGATTGTCCGCCTCCGGGCGGCACGATGCTTCAACGCAATCTCGATCCGGTCAGGTGGTAGTACGGCAAGGCCCTTCTCGGCCCATTCGATCGCCGTCACGGTTTGGCCGGAGAAATACTCGATCAGTCCTGTCGATTCAAGCTCGCGGGGCGAACGAATTCGGTACAGATCCACGTGAGCAAGCGGCAGGCGCCCCTGAGCATATTCGCGAATCACCACGAATGTCGGGCTGCTGATAGCCGTCGGCGATGCGCCTAGGCCCTGTGCGATCCCTCGAACGAGCGCCGTCTTGCCGGCTCCGAGTGGTCCGTAGAGCGCGATCGTTTCTCCTCCGCGAAGCACGCGGCCGATCACTTGGCCTAACCGAGTGGTGTGATGGTGTGATGTGGACACTAGCTCCCACGGCAGGCTTGATATGAGTGCGCGGCGAGCGGCAGGCTGTTGCGCCTTAGCTGGTCGGGTCACGTTACGTCGTTGTGGTCCGCTGGAGTGCATAAGGAATCTGAGCGATGAGGTCACTGGCGACCATCCCGGGTTGCCCGAGGTGTTGGGCGGCCAAGTCGCCGGCTGAGCCATGGAAATAGGTCGCGGCACAGGCGGCTTCCCATGGGGGGACCCTTTGTGCCAGTAACCCTACAATCATGCCGGTTAAGACGTCACCGGTTCCGGCTGTGGCCATACCGGGATTACCGGTCGGGCAAATGGCGACAAGCCCATCGGGTCGGGCGACAACGGTTCGTACGCCTTTTAAGACGATGAACACGCCGCGTTCTCGGGCGAATCGTCTGGCCGTACCTATTCGGTCTGCGTTGACCGTCTGCGGGGTGGCATCGATTTCGAGCCTGGCCATCTCGCCAGGGTGCGGGGTGAGAATAGGTGGAGTTTTACACTCGGTCAGCAACGAGGCCCTGCCGGTCATGGCATTGAGCGCATCGGCATCGAGGACGGATGGTCTGTCCAGGTGTTTCATGAGGGACTGCACGAGTTCGACGGTTTCGGGATGTGTCGAGAGCCCAGGTCCGATGGCGATCGCCGTGCGTGCCTGCATAAAAGCTAAGACACGATCGAGCCCTGAGCGAGCCAGTGTACGCGCCTTCGTTTCCGGGAGAGGCATGGTCATGGCTTCCAGTAACTTTGCTTCCAG
>DATDFW010000034.1:0-6542 GCA_036522375.1 Nitrospiraceae bacterium | reverse complement strand
TTCCAAGTCATCTATCTGTTCTAAGCGAGGGGATTAGGGAAGTGTGCTGAAAGTTGAAGTGTAGTTCCTGTAGTGAGCTCGGTCGAAGCGCCTCCGTGGCCATGCCACGGAGGCGCTTACGATAGGAGCCACCAACCTCTTGAGCGGGCAGGCACAAGCAGGGTTGGCGGGATTAGGGTGATCTCGTGCAAGGAACAGATGTTAGAGACGCTGGTTCACTAATCCACTCGGGTAGGCCGATCCTTCGACAGGTTAAAGGTAGAGCAAGGAGCACGGAATGCTTCAAGGGAGACGCCTGTCCTAAATCAGGGCGAAGGGGTCGCGTGAGACAACCATCGGGTGCCGCTCAGGGTAGTTTGATCAACGTTTTGACGTATTGACAACCTCGTCCTGACCAGGGGATGAAAGGATGCAACTATGCTATCGGCTATAGGTAATATGAAGAAGATTCTGCCGGTCCTTCTGATCTGCCTTGTCATGGTGGCAGGATGGACGGCTTTTTATGTGCAAGATGTCGTGGCGCAGGCTCCCGCGGCAGAGGCCGCTCCAGCCGCTCCGGCTGAGCTGAAGGCCGATCCGGGGGATACGGCATGGATTCTCGCCTCCTCGGCGCTGGTGATGTTGATGACGCTGCCTGGATTGGCGCTCTTCTATGGAGGACTCACCAGGAGTAAGAATATCCTGAGTACGCTCTTGCATAGCTTTATCTGTCTCTGCCTGGGGAGTATGGCCTGGGTGGTGTTTGGGTACAGCCTGTCCTTCGGCCCCGATGTGGGAGGGGTGATTGGAAACCTTGATTGGTTCATGTTGAAAGATGTCGGTGTCACTCCCCATCCGACCTACGGTCCCACGATTCCCCACGAGCTCTTCATGGTCTTCCAACTGATGTTTGCCGCCATTACCCCGGCGCTGATCACGGGGGCTATTGCAGAACGCATCAGATTCTCTTCAATGCTGTGGTTTCTCGGACTTTGGTCCGTGGGGGTGTACTATCCTGTGGCCCATTGGGTCTGGGGCGGCGGATGGTTAGGAGCGATGGGCGCCATGGACTTTGCCGGAGGTACGGTGGTGCACGTCACGTGCGGAATGGCTGCCCTGGTTGCCTGCATTGTGCTAGGAAAACGTGTGGGTTACCCAGCCACTCCCATGCCTCCTCATAACCTTCCCCTCACGATAGTTGGCGCCGGTCTACTCTGGTTCGGCTGGTTCGGGTTCAACGCTGGTAGTTCGTTGGGTGCGAATGCCCAGGCGGTAGGAGCCTTTGTGGCGACTCACATCGCAGCCTCTACTGCGACGGTGCTATGGATGCTGATAGAATGGGCACATCGTGGAAAGCCCACCGCGCTTGGTGTGGCCACCGGAACCATCGCCGGGCTGGCAACCATTACTCCTGTTGCAGGGTATGTCTCACTGTTCCCGGCGTTCATCGTTGGTTGCGCGGCCGCGATCATCTGCTATATCGCGGTTACCTTTGTGAAGCCTGCCGCGGGTTTCGATGATTCGTTCGACGTCGTGGGGGTTCACGGTGTGGGTGGAGCGACCGGCTGCATCCTAGGAGGGTTGTTTAATTCAAAGGCGATGGGTGGCGCGGCGGATGGATTGTTCTATGGCGGAGGCTTCACACTCATGGGGGCTCAGATCACAATGGTGCTTGCGGTGGGGGCCTATACTGCGATCGGCACCTGGATTATTCTCAAGATCATCGATGTTATAATAGGCCTCCGGGTGACGAAGGAAGAAGAGACAACAGGCTTGGATCTCAGTCAGCACGGTGAGCAGGCTTATCACAATTAAGATGCGGACCATGACACAATCGATGAAACCACTGTGCCGGCAGTCTCAGCGACGCGGATCCTCCGCGTCGCTGAGGGGGCCTGAGAGGGAGGCAGCACTATGAAGATGATTGAGGCTATCGTGAAGCCGTTCAAATTGGATGACGTCAAGGATGCGTTGGTGGAAATAGGCGTGCAGGGGATGACCGTGTCGGAGGTCAAGGGATTCGGACGCCAGAAGGGGAGTCACGAAACCTACCGGGGCGCCGAATATACGACTGACTTCGTGCCCAAGGTGAAGATCGAACTGTACGTCGCGGATAACATGGTGCAGAAGGTGCTCGAAACCATTACGCGTTCAGCGAAGACCGGCAGCGTCGGGGACGGGAAGATTTTCGTGTCGGATCTCGAATCCGTGTTGCGGATCAGGACCGGCGAAACGGGGGAAAGCGCACTGTGACAATGCCATCTGGCTATGGATCACCGGCCGAACTCCTACGCAAGGCGGAGTTCGAGCCGGTCTCTGCCCTGGCTGAATACCGATCGGCGCTCCGGCAGCGGTTGATGGCAGGGGCCTCGGGGGCCGATGTCATGACGGCCCTGACGGAGTTCGTCGACCGATTGATCATTGCCCGGTACAAGAAGGCCATGCGGAATTCCGGAGAGAAGGCACAGATCGCGGGGGATCAGTACTGTTGCCTGGTCGCCTTGGGAGGTTATGGGTTCCGGGAGTTGGCTCCCTATTCGGACATCGACGTCATGTTCCTCTTTCGTGAGGAGGCAGGCGAGGCGGCGCCGGCCTTATTCAAGGAGGTGCTGCACCATCTGTGGGACCTAGGGTTCCAGGTCGGTCACAGCATGCGGACGATTCACGATTGCATCGATCTGGCTGGGAAGGACCTCACGATTCGCACATCCATGATGTCCGCCAGATTGTTGACCGGAAGTCCCTACCTATTCCAAGAGTTCAATCGCCGCTATGCACAGGAAGTGGTCGGGAGTGAGGTGGGAAAATTTATTGAGCAAAAGGTAGAAGAGCGCCGCCGTGAATATGTGAAGTTTGGAGAAACGGTATATCTCCTTGAGCCCAACGTCAAGAAAAGCAAAGGTGGGCTGAGGGACTTCCATCTGCTTCGGTGGGCCGGCATGGCACGGTTCCAGACCGCGACCCTACAAGATCTGACGGATCGCGGATTCCTCTCCAGACAAGACTGCATCTCTTTGACTGAGGCCCGGGACTTCGTATGGCGCGTTCGGGCGTTTCTGCATTTTGAAGCAGGGAGAGCGGAGGAAATCCTGTCGTTCGACGAACAGGTTCGGCTGGCTTCCTTGTATGGATTCCATGATCAGCCCAACCTCCTTGGAGTGGAACTCTTCATGCAGCAGTACTATCGGCATACGATGGGACTTCACGAAACCCTACTCCGGTTTGTGGACCGTTGTTTGGCTCAGACTGTGGACCAGCGATCGATTTGTGCCGAACCGGCTGCCATGGTGGACGGCTGTTTTCTGGTTACCAGCCAACAGGTGACCGTTCCGTCCGAGCTGCGGGCTCGAGTGTTGGATAGTCCGGACCTGCTCCTCCAACTGTTCGAGCTGTCCAGGTCCCACAGCCTCAAAATTGATACCGACCTCTTGGACGACATCCATAGTCACATGGACAGTGTGTCGAGTGACGCCTTCCGGACCCCTGAAGTCAGCCGGGTATTTCTGAAGATCCTCGCTGGACCTGGAGCGGTGGCCAGTACGCTCGAGGCGATGCATCGCGTGCATGTGCTGGAGAAGATCATCCCGATTTTTGCGACGCTCCGTGGCCTGATGCAATTCAATCTGTACCACAAGTACACGGTAGATGAACATTCGTTGCTGGCGGTAGGAAAGGCAGAAGCGTTTGCCCATGAGCCTGGTGTGATCGGGAAGGTCTGTCAGGAGATGAAGCGGAAGGACCTCTTGCACCTGGCGATCCTGTTGCATGACCTGGGGAAGGGACGGAAGGAAGATCACTGTGAAGTGGGCAAACTGATTGCGGAAGAGACGGCGGAGCGGCTGGGATGTGACGAGCTGGAGACAAGGACGCTGGTCTTTCTCGTGCATCAGCATCTGCTCATGTCGAACACGGCCTTTCGGCGAGATCCGTACGACGAAAAGGTTCTAGTGCCCTTTGCCAAGGGAGTAGGGACGCCGGATATCTTGCGTAAAATGTTGGTGTTGACCGCAGCCGACATTGCCGCGGTGGGGCCTGGCGTCTTGACGAAGTGGAAAGAATCCTTACTCGTCGAACTCTATTTGCGCACCTTGCCGGTGGTCTTGGGTGAGCGGGAAGGCGCGCCGGGTCCGGAGCGATTCAAGCAACTGGTCGGTGATGTGGCGCGCGAGTTCACGGATCCAGCGATAGTGACGATGGGCTGGATTGAATCGCAACTGAAACAGTTTCCCTTACGGTATCTCTACGGAACGGCTCCCAAGCGGATCGCAGCTCATCTGGGGGCGATCGGACGGCTGCGAGCAGGGGAGGCGCTGGTCAAGGATAGCTTTAACGAGGCACTGGGTATCTGCGAATACACCGTGATTACCCATGACAACCTCACCCCGGGCATTGTGTCAAAAATTGCCGGCGTCATGGCATCCCAGGGACTTCAGATTCAGGACGCGCAGATCACCACCCGGGAAGACGGAGTTGTGGTCAACACCTTTCAGGCCACTGATCCGGATTTTGCAGGCGCTCCTCCGGTCGAACGTGGAGACGAAATAGCCGAGACGATTATCCGGGTGCTGAAAGGCGAAGAGTCGGTCGAGCGGTTGATAAGCCGAAACACCCGTCTGTCATCCGGTCGCCAGCTGACCGCCACTCGTGAGGCGACACAGGTACAGATCGATAACGAGACTTGTGACCGGTCCACGATCATCGATGTGTTTGCTGATGATACGCAAGGACTGTTGTATGCCATTACCCATAGCATCTTTAAGCTCGGTTTGTCGGTCGAAGCGGCCCGAATCTCGACCAGACTGGATGATGACATACAACAGTCGTTGCGCACCGGAGGCAGACACCAGGTGGCGGACGTGTTTTATGTGACGGATCGGCAAGGAACCAAGATCGAAGACCCCGCTCGTCTGGAAACCATCCGTTCGACCGTCAAGGAAGACATCGATCGGTTTATGGATCAGCAGATAGATACATCGGCACGCGTAACGGCAGGCTCACCCTTATAATAATATATCGAGCATGACAAGGAGGATTGGTTGGAATGAATCCCCGCGAGGTATTGGAGTTTGCGAAGAAGAACAAAGTCCGGGTTGTGGACTTGAAGTTTGTCGATCTGCTCGGCACCTGGCAGCACTTCTCGATTCCTGTGGAAGAGCTGAGTGAAGGGCTCTTCAAGGACGGTTCGGGGTTGGATGGTTCATCGATCAGGGGCTGGAAGGCGATCAACGACAGCGACCTGTTGATGGTTCCCGATCCGACCACGGCCTGTCTCGATCCGTTCTGTGCGGTTCCGACGCTGAGCATCGTCGGCAACATCTTCGATCCTATCACGCGCGAGCCCTATGATCGCGATCCGCGGTTCGTGGCGCAGAAGGCGGAGAAGTATCTCCAGAGCACGAAGATCGGCGATATCTCCTACTGGGGGCCGGAGGCGGAGTTCTTCATTTTCGATCAGGTCCGGTTCGATCAGACGGGCCACAGCGGCTTTTACTTCATCGATTCCGAAGAAGGCGCCTGGAATATCGGACAGGAAGGCCACAATTTGGGCGGAAAGATCCGTCACAAGGAAGGCTATTTCCCGGTCCCACCAACCGATACACAACAAGATATCCGTAGCGAGATGGTTCTAGAGATGCAAAAGGCCGGTATTTATATTGAGAAACACCATCACGAGACGGCGACGGCTGGTCAGGCAGAAATTGACATGCGCTTCGACTCGCTGGTGAAGACGGCAGACAAGCTGATGATGTACAAGTACATCGTCAAGAACGTCGCCCGCCGACATGGGAAAACCGTGACCTTCATGCCCAAGCCGATCTTTGGCGACAACGGCACAGGCATGCATACGCACCAGAGCATCTGGAAGGATGGGAAGCCCCTGTTTGCTGGGAAGGAATATGCCGGCATTTCGCAGCTCTGTCTCTATTATATCGGCGGCATCCTGAAGCACGCGCCGGCCCTGGCCGCCTTTACCAATCCGACGACGAATTCCTACAAGCGGCTGACCCCCGGATTCGAAGCGCCGGTCTTGCTGGCCTATTCCAGTCGGAATCGATCGGCGGGCGTCAGGATTCCCATGTACTCACCGAGCCCCAAAGCCAAGCGGATCGAGGTGCGCTTTCCTGACCCAACCGCGAATCCGTATCTCGCCTTTCCCGCAATGCTTATGGCAGGGTTGGACGGGATCGAGAACAAGATCAATCCTGGTGAACCGGCTGAAAAGGATCTGTACGATCTCGAGCCGGAGGAGGCGGCAAAAATCCGTACCCTGCCGGGCAGTCTTGACGAAGCATTGCGCAACCTCGAGCAGGACCATCAGTTTCTGCTTAAGGGCGGAGTCTTCAGTAAGGACCTGATCGAGGCCTGGATACGCTATAAGCGCACCAGGGAAGTCGATGCCATGCGGTTACGGCCTCATCCATACGAGTATGTCTTGTATTACGATGTCTAGGGCAACCAGCCGGCCATGTGAGATGTTGGTTCACGCAAGAGTCACATCTCAATAAGACACTCGATAGAAGGCACAGAAAGACAAGAGCGTCCGTCTCTCGCGACTGGGAGAC
>DATDFW010000033.1:0-3590 GCA_036522375.1 Nitrospiraceae bacterium | reverse complement strand
ATCCGTCTTTTTCCGGTTTAAACGAACGATAATTGATGGTCTCCGGCTTCTTCACTTCTCCGTAGGACCACGAACGGATCTTTTCGGGTGACGCAATCCGAATCCGCATCGAATCGAATGACACCGCATCGCGCGGCTTCTCAAACAATGTATAGACGCCTTCCAAGGTAGTGACCTCCTCTGATGCCGACCGCCAAGGCCGGCACACAAATGGGTTAGTCTTGCGACTTGATCAGTTCGACATCGAGCCCCAAACTCTGAAGCTCTTTGACCAAGACGTTAAACGACTCGGGCAATCCAGGCTCCAGGAGCGGTTCACCCTTGACGATCGCTTCGTACATCCGCGATCGGCCAGGCACATCGTCCGATTTGACCGTCAAGAACTCTTGCAGCGTGGAGGCAGCTCCATAGGCTTGCAAGGCCCACACTTCCATTTCTCCCAACCGCTGACCGCCGAACTGGGCCTTGCCGCCGAGCGGCTGCTGCGTGACGAGCGAATAGGGACCGATAGACCGTGCGTGAATCTTGTCGTCGACCAAGTGGTGGAGTTTTAAAACATACATATACCCAACAGTGACCGGGCTGCCGAACATTTCCCCAGTCCGGCCATCCATCAGCATGGTCTGCCCACTCGTCGGCAAGTTCGCTTTTTTGAGTAGCTCTTTAATCTCCGATTCTGACGCCCCGTCAAATACCGGGCTTGCGACTTTGATCCCCAATGCTTTGGCCGCCCAGCCCAGGTGAGTTTCCAGAATCTGACCGACATTCATGCGTGACGGCACGCCGAGCGGATTGAGCACAATTTCCACCGGCGTCCCGTCCGGCAAGCAAGGCATGTCCTCCTCGGGCAGGACACGAGAAACCACGCCTTTGTTTCCATGCCGTCCGGCCATCTTGTCGCCGACCTGAATCTTGCGCTTCATCGACACATACACCTTGACGAGCTTGATCACGCCGGGCGGAAGCTCATCGCCCCGCTTCAGACGCCCAACCTTCTCGTCGTAGAGGGTCTGAAGGATTTCTATCTGTTCCTTCGCGCGGCGTTCGACGTCTTCCAATTCTTTTTGCTCGTCGGGATCGCTCAGGATAATGTACCGGACTGTCTCATCCGGCAACCGCTTGAGAATCTCTGCGGTCAGCTTCCCCTTCTTCTTCAGGATGACATCGCCGCTCTCAGGATCCATCAAGTCACGGCCGACCACCTTCCCCAGCAACAATTTTCTGATCTTCTTTGTCTTCTCTTCGTCGATGATACGGAGCTCCTCGTGGTGATCTCGCTGGAGCTTCATCGCATCTTCGCTTTCGATACTCTTGGATCGTTCGTCCTTATCGAGCCCCTTACGCGAGAAGATTTTCACATCAACGACGATTCCCTCGACACCCGGCGGCACCGTCAACGATGTATCCTTCACATCGCCCGCCTTTTCACCGAAAATTGCCCGCAACAGTTTTTCTTCCGGCGTCAGCTGTGTTTCGCCTTTCGGGGTCACCTTCCCAACCAAAATATTTCCAGGCTTCACCTCCGCCCCTATACGGATAATCCCACTTTCGTCGAGGTCTCGAAGCGCTTCTTCTCCGACATTCGGGATGTCGCGAGTAATATCCTCTTTCCCCAATTTGGTGTCGCGAGCCTCCACTTCAAATTCCTCAATGTGAATCGAAGTGAACGCATCTTCACGCACCAACTTTTCACTCAACAGAATGGCGTCCTCAAAGTTGTATCCACCCCAAGGCATAAAGGCGACGAGAATGTTCTTGCCCAATGCCAGTTCGCCATGGTCAATGGCGGGGCCATCGGCCAAGACCTGCCCCACTTTCACCGGTTGCCCAAGCCGAACCACGGGAGTTTGCGTGATAGTCGTGCTCTGATTCGATCGTTGGAACTTGATCAGATCGTACACGTCCAAACCGGCATCATTTCTCTTCCGACCTTCCTTCGAGTCCGCACGCACGACGATCCTCGTGGCATCCACGCTTTCCACGACGCCGGCACGCCGGGCTTGCACAACATAGCCAGAGTCACGCGCAACTACGGTTTCCATTCCTGTGCCGACTAACGGAGCCTCCGATTTAAGCAGCGGCACCGCTTGACGTTGCATGTTCGATCCCATCAAGGCACGATTGGCATCGTCGTGTTCCAAGAACGGCACTAAGGCGGTGGCTACACTCACCACCTGCTTGGGCGACACGTCCATGTACTCAATCTTGTCTGAGGTGGCAGTCACAAAATCTCCGGCCGCTCGCGCCGAGATACTTTCGGATGCCAGGCGGCCAGACCCATCCACTTTTGCATTGGCCTGCGCGATGATGTACTTATCCCCTTCAATCGCGGAAAGAAACTCGATTTCGTCGGTCACTCGTCCCTTTACCACTTTGCGATAAGGCGCTTCGATAAACCCGAACTTATTGATACGTGCATATGTCGCCAATGATGTGATCAAGCCGATGTTCGGGCCTTCCGGCGTTTCGATCGGACAAATTCGACTATAGTGCGAAGGATGAACATCGCGAACTTCGAAACCTGCCCGCTCCCTGGTCAATCCCCCGGGGCCGAGCGCGGACAGGCGCCGTTTGTGGGTAATTTCTGCGAGCGGGTTCGTTTGATCCATGAACTGCGACAATTGGCTACTGCTGAAAAATTCCTTTACCGCGGCGACGACAGGCTTCGCATTGATCAAATCGTGCGGCAACACCGTTTCCATATCCAACAGATTCATCCGCTCCTTGATACTACGTTCCATGCGGACCAACCCGAGCCGGAATTGATTCTCCAGCAACTCGCCGACCGAACGTACGCGGCGATTGCCCAAGTGATCGATGTCATCGATTTCGCCCTTGCCCAACTTCAAATTCACAAGGTAGCGGATTACCTCAACCATGTCCTGCGCCGTCAGCGTCCGCTGTTCCAGGGGCAGGTCGAGACCGAGCTTCTTGTTCAGCTTCAGACGCCCAACCGGTGAGAGATCATACCGCTTGGAATTCATGAACAGATTGTCGAAGAGCGCTCGCGCCGTATCGACTGAAGGCGTTTCTCCGGGCCGCAAGCGACGATAGATCTCGACCATCGCTTCCTCTTTCGACGTGGTCTTATCCATCTCCAGGGTATCCAGGATGACCGGAGTCGATGTGACCGTATCGAAATAGATCGCCTTGAATTCTTCGATGTCGCTCTCGAGCAGCGCCTCGATGATCTCAGCGGTGAGCCGCTGATTTCTTTCGGCAATCTTGTTCTTCTTGGAGTCCACCAGTTCGGTCAGGACCGCACGCCCGACCAGTTCACTTGGCGCAAGCGGGATTTCTTTGACCCCGGCCGCCTTGAGCTTCGCAATGAGCCCCTTCGTGAGCTTCGCACCTTCCCGTACCAAGGGCTCTTTCGCACCCTTTTCAAGCACTTCCGCCGAACAGCGCAGCCCCTGATGGATCTCGGGATCAAGCTTCCGCAACATCTTGCCCTTGATGACCCGAATCTCCTCGACCGGATAATACATCTTGAGCAAATCGTCGCCCGAAAAACCGAACGCCTTCAAGAGAATGGTCGTAGGCATTTTTCGCCTGCGATCGATGCGCACATAGAGAATATCGCGTGCATC
>DATDFW010000032.1:0-4820 GCA_036522375.1 Nitrospiraceae bacterium | reverse complement strand
AGTTGATCGTATTCCGGCCCATCGACTTCCACATCGCTGACTGGTTTGAAGGTCAACACATCCGAATAGAACGCGACGGAGCGGTCCATATCCGACACTGTCATCCCGATGGACTCAACCGCCAAGACCACACCTCTGTTGTCGGCAAAGAGGGGTGTGGCAGCAGCCCAGAAGACGATCGCAACGGACAGCCAGAGGCTGACGAACAGCCTTCCTGTGTTCATTCGCTCATCTCACTTGCGCCAGAGCGGCATCGACTAAAACAGACCTGGTTGGCCTCTCCGGCATATCTTCCGTCAGCGACACGAGAGGTGGCCGAACGTTCGTGAACTGGACAAGATCCTTCGAAAAGAGCAGATCGAGAGACCAATCCAAGGCCACGCGGACCTTCTTTTCAAATCGAGGCAGTTTCGTCAAATAAATCGTCCGCCACAGCCACCAGGCAATGAAGCCTGAAAAGTTCACTCCCAGGATGTTGGCCACACCGCTCCGTTTCCCGATGGGGGCGAGTAGCCCGAGTGTCGAAAAGAGGAACGGCTTCTTCTGTTCTCCTCGAATGGTTGCCAGGATATTCTGGGCTGCGACCCGTCCTTCGCGAAGCGCATGTTGCGCAGTCGGAGGGTGGGGTTTCCCGGTTTTACGATCAGGTACGACGGCACAGTCGCCGAGGGACCAGACTCCAGGCCATTCGGGAACTTCCAGGTATTCGTTGACGAGAACCCGGCCCCGCTCCTTCTGGCAAGGCAGTGTGTCCAGGAGGGAGTTCGGACGGGTCCCGGCGGTCCAGACCAGTGTATTGGTCGTCACCGTGGTGCCGTCGCTGAGCATGACCTCGCGGTCGGTCACGGCGGTGACTTTGCAGTTCGAATGAATTTCGACATTCCGCTCCACGAGTTTTTGATGTGCGTAGGCGCCGAGCTTCGCCCCGAGTTCCGGCAAAATGATCTTCCCCGGATGGACAAGAATGACCCGAAGCATGTCCTCCCGAAGATGCGGATAGAACCGCACCGCCTCCCGAAGAAAATCATTCATCCCGGCGATCGTTTCCACCCCGGCGAATCCTCCTCCTGCGACAACGAAATTGAGTAGCGGAGCACGCGTGCTCGGGGAACATTCAAAGTCTGCCTCTTCCAGATTCGCGATCAGACGGTTCCGTAAGAAAATCGCGTCATCCAGTGATTTCATTGTCAGCGCGCGGTTTGCCAACCCAGGCAGGTTAAAGAAGTTCGTGGTCGAACCGAGAGCCAGCACCAGATGGTCGTACGGCAGCGAATGGCAATGTTCCTCATGACCATGCGACAGACCGACTCGTTTGTTCACGAGGTCGATGGATTCGATCTCTCCGTGAAAGAACGTCACGCGACGCAACAGTTTGCGAACCGGGCTGACGATATTGGTAATATCGAGGTCGCTTGCCGCCACTTCGTGTAGCATCGGAGTGAAGAGAAAAAAGTTGTCGCGGTTGACGAGCGTGACGTCCAAGGCGGCACCCCGCGCAAGCGCTCGTTCGAATTCCAGCGCGACATACATGCCGCCGAATCCACCGCCCAGAATCAGTATTCGTGGCTTTTTATCAGACATGTCATCCTTTCCCCTTAAGCTCCAAACCGCTTTAAGAGATGGGCTCCCACTCGCAGGGCGTTGGCGATGATCGTCAGCGAGGGATTCACCGCACTGCTGGAGACGAAAAAGCTCGCATCGACCACATAGAGATTGTCTATGTCGTGGGCTTTGCAGTTCACGTCGAGGACGGAGGTCTTCGGGTCGTGTCCGAAGCGGACGGTTCCGCACTGGTGCGCCGTGCCTGCAATCGGAATCTTCTTCCCAAGATAGAGGTGGATCGGCAACAGATGGTCTTCGCAGCCGATGTGGTTGAGCATGCTCTTGAGTTTTGCAGCTAAGCGGCGATGGGCCTCCAGATTGTTTTCCGTATAGGCCAGCGTGATGGCGCCGTCCTTGCCGACGAGAACTCGATTGTTCGGATCGGGTAGATCTTCCGAGGTCATCCAGAAGTCGAGCGAATGTTTGGCCATCGCGTCGAGAGCGGCGCCAGGCGTCAAGGCTGGTGCGCCGGCCCGCAGTGATTCTACATCTTGCTTGCCGATCATCGAAATGTGGCCCATTGGATAGTCCCAATCGGCCGAGGGAAAATAGAAATCGTTCAGGCCGATGGTCTTCTGAAACACGGTCGGATTTGGGCGCTTGGAGATCGCGAGCATGGCCGAATTGTTGTGGCACATGTAATGACGGCCGACAAGATCCGAGGAGTTACCCAAGCCGTTCGGATGTTTGTCGTTCGCGGAGCGCAATAGCAGCGCCGCCGAGTTAATCGCCCCGGCGGACACGACCACGATACTCCCGGTATAGGTTTCTTTCTGTCCGTTTCGCTCGACGTGAACCGTGGAGATCTCTCGTCCCGACGCATTCGTTTCTAATCGAGTGACCAATGCACCCGTGACCAAAGACACATTGGGATACTGTAATGCCGGATCGACACAGACCACTTGTGAGTCGGCCTTCGCATTGACCAAGCAGGGAAAACCATCGCACGTGCTGCAGCGGATGCAGGCACTCTTGTCCATTTGCTCCTCGTTCAGCATCACGCCCACCGGCAGGTGAAAGGGCTCATGACCGCACCGCTGCCAGTCGTCATGGAGTTCCTGAATGCGAGGTTCGTGCGTAAGGGCAGGATATTTATAAGGCGCACTGGCCTTCGGTTCGGTCGGATCTTCCCCGCGAATTCCATGCACGTGGTACAGATGCTCGGCCTGGGTGTAATACGATTCGAGGTCATCATAGTCGATCGGCCATTCGGGAGAGATGCCGCCGTAATGCTTCACCTCGCCGAAATCCTGGGTGCGCATACGCAGCAGGGCCGCGCCATACACTTTTGAGTTCCCGCCGACGTTGTAATGGATGCCGGGATGGAACGTGCCTCCATCCTTATCCTTCCAGGTCTCTTTCGCCTTGTATTTATTGTCGATGAAGACGGTCTTAGAGCTCCAGTTGTCTTTCTCACGGGGCAGATAACCGCCACGCTCCAGCAGCAGAATCTTCTTCCCCGACGGTGCCAGCGTAAACGCTAGCGTCCCTCCGCCTGGGCCGGTGCCGATAATGATCACATCGTAGTGGGGAGTTGTAGGCATGGGAGATAGTCGATGGACGGCGCGTAGTCTTACAAAGAGCAGATGTGAGGCGGGCCTGTCAGCATCCTGTGCTCGTGTAACGCGTGGCTTTGGAAAGATGGGGAAGGAGCGGCGGTTCGATGGAGCGGCGGAGTTAGTCGCGCCTGGCGCGAAAGGCTTCCTTGAGGCGAGCCTTGGCGGCAGCGGAAAGCTGCGTGTCATCTTGGGGTTGGGTCTCAGATGCCGAACGCCGCGTGGCCTTTCGTAGGACCAACAGTTGCCGCCGGTATTCCGTGCAGGCCTGACAGATCCAGTAATGGAGCTGCAGCTGAATCCTGGTCGAGAGCGGGAGCGTCCGGTCCATGGATTCGGATGCCAGGCGTGCCACGTCGCGGCAGGAAGGAGTGATGCGGGAGAGAAAGTCTTTCACAGTTCTACGGCAAGTGATGGAGCATTCTTGTCACAAATCATAACAGAGAATCTCACTCTCCGCTCTGCTGGATCAACTTCGCCACCAATCCGGTCCACCCCGTCTGATGACTTGCACCGATCCCGGCCCCGTTGTCCCCGTGAAAATATTCATAGAACAAGACGTTGTTGCGCCAATGCGGATCGTCCTGCAATCGGGTTGTTCCGCCGAATACCGGACGTTTCCCCTCGGCATTCTGGAGAAAGATGTGTGTCAACCGGCGTGAGATTTCAGCCGCCACGTGCCAGAGGGTCGATTGATGGCCCGATCTGGTCGGATACTCCACCTTATACTGGTCGCCGAGAAAGTGATGAAACTTTTGCAGCGACTCGATCAGGAGGTAGTTGACCGGGAACCAGATCGGCCCGCGCCAATTCGAATTGCCTCCGAACAACCCTGTGCTGGATTCCGCCGGTTCGTAGTCCACGCGATGCTCGCGGCCCAGCACTGACACCACATAGGGATGCTCTTTGTGATAACGCGAGAGGGCACGAATACCGTAGGGAGACAGGAACTCTTCTTCGTCCAGCATATACCGCAACACGGATTTGAGCCGATCGCGGCTCACGAGGGAGAGAAACCGCTGCACGCCTCCGTTGGAGGACTGCGTTTCCAGATGCTGCGCAAAGTCCGACCGGTTCTCGATGAACCACTGCATCCGGTGCTTGAACCGCGGCAGGCTGTCGATGAGTTCAGAATCGAGCGTCTCCACAGCGAATAGAGGAATTAAGCCGACCATTGAACGGACCTTCATGTGCGTCGTGGTCCCGTTCGGCAGGTGCAGCACGTCGTAGAAGAAGCCGTCTTCGCGGTCCCACAATTCGATCTTCTCGCCCCCGATGTTGTTCATGGCGCGGCAGATGTAGACGAAGTGTTCGAAGAATTTGCTGGCGACGTCTTCATAGGCCCGATTGTCTCGGGCAAGCTCCAGCGCGATCGTCAGCATGTTGAGGCAATACATGCCCATCCAGCTGGTGGCATCCGACTGCTCAATGTGACCGCCGGTCGGCAGCGGTGCACTGCGATCGAACACCCCGATATTGTCGAGACCGAGGAATCCGCCCTGGAATATGTTCTTCCCCTCGGCATCCTTGCGATTGATCCACCAGGTAAAATTCAAGAGGAGTTTATGAAAGACGCGCTCTAAGAATACCCGATCGCCAACGCCACTCCGCTTTTTGTCGATCTTGTAGACACGCCAGGCTGCCCAGGCATGGACCGGCGGG
>DATDFW010000031.1:0-5413 GCA_036522375.1 Nitrospiraceae bacterium | reverse complement strand
GAGCGCAGAACAGGACGATCCGCGCGAAGTTCTTCGTCATTCCCGTCATGCGCAGGGCCGTGTCCACAGTGAGCACCTGTTCTTCGAGCGTGAAGCCGGTTCGTGTGATCTGTTCCTTCTGGCGGGAAGCCGACCGCGCGTTAAGCTTGTAGTCGCGGCGCAAGGTTTCGACAATGCCGCGCATTTCCTCGCTCGAAAGGCCCGCTTGGTTCGCTGTCTCGATCAATGCCGGCTCCGGCTCGCCCGGTTCACCCAAAGCCCATTGCCGTAACCCCTCGACCAGTGCAGGCGTAATACGCGAGTGGCGCAGTCCAACCCGTTCGGTCAACGCCTTCATGATCAGAGCCTGCTGCTCGGCTGCCAGCACTTCAATGGTTTCGGCCGGCTCCAGCTTCTCGACGGTGAGTGTGGTAGCCAGTGCAGGCGCGAACAAGCGCTGCAACCGAGAGGTCCAACGCCGGTAGAGGGCCGGCAGCAATGTTTTACCGAAAATGGGGAGGCCGTAGAACCAACCAAGCGATTCCACCATGACGTACGGCGTCACCACGTTTTCTTTTAGATCGTGCAAGAGCGTGTGGCCTGCCTGGACCCACTTGGTCCAGGCCTCGTTCTTCGTGACCTTGTGGTCGGAGTAGCTTCGGGGAATTTCTCGTACTTCGTTCTTGGCACGCATGATCACCGGAAACTGTTCGGTGTCATGTTCCTTTCCCCAAGCCCGATATCGAATGAATGCAGCGAAAAATCCGGCGAATCCAAAGGTCTCGTTCGGACCGGTGGATTCGAGATGCCGCCGGAAGGGCTCACATCTCACATCAATGCAGTAGACCGACTGCGAATTGGGGCGGGGCGGAAACGCCACATTACTGCTGGTGTTCCGAGATGGGATCCTGATCTGACTTAACAGACTCTCTTGATAGCCCGTCTCAAAGGCCTTGAGCCACAGCGGGCCATGGTCCGATTCGGGGAAAGCCTCTATCCACTCGATCAGTTGCTTCAGGGCATCGGGGGTGCTGTCGGCGAGTGCGATCGCATCGATGTCGGACGCTTGAGCCAACGCCAGCAGTCTCTTCGCCATCCCACGCCTGGCTGCTACCAGTTGGCGCGGGACCACCTCGGTTCGGTAGCGTTCGATCACACTGCTCCAGCCGTTTCGTTTCTGGTGCCGCAGCCGATCGATTTCCTCGGCATAGAGCGCCGGCAATCGGCCGGCTACCCTTTGCCGCCTCAGATAATATTCATCCGGATAACTCCTCATGTAAGCCGAGACGGCATCGTAGCGCCCTTCGATGCCGAGTTCTTCGAGGCAGGTCTTCTGAACCAGCTCGCGCGCGTACCAGAGTCGGATGGCCAGGAACTTCACGAGTCCTGCAGGATAGGCTTTCTGCCAGGGGTACTCGCGTTCCTCTCCGCGCCACTTGATAAAGCCGGCCCAACCGGGCAGTGCGGTCAATTGCAGCGACAGATAATCCTGCCGGAGCTCTGCTGGAATGCCGAGTGCCTCTAAACTGTCGAGGAGTGCGTCTTCAGGATGGTCAGGAAGTTGTGCGATCTTTCTGCAGCTGTCCTTGATTCCGCAGGGAGACCATTCGTGAGAGGCGACCGCCTTCCAGGCCCCGTAGAGTCCCTTTTCTCGCTCCGGCATAGGCCAGGCCGCATGGTCTTCGTCCAAGAATGCCTCGCACCACCTGATCATTTGATCGTTGATCTGCCTGACGACCTGCGTGCCGAACGTGTCGTCGCACCAGTGCGAGAGTGTCAGCCAGCGCCCCAACGCCGCGTGATCGCTTGCTACGATCTTGTCGATCCGCTCGCGCAAGTCCGGCACCGTAAGAGTAGAAGACAGCTTTGCCGAAATTCGCTCGACCGCCTCATACGAGGGGTCCGGCAGCGCTGCATCAAGTGACTCCATGATAGGCGTACAGAGTCCTTCGGCCAGACAGGCGCGCAACACATCACCGTGTTTCAGCGTATGCGATCCGATGCGCACCTCTTCGTGGCGGGCGAGCGGTCTTAACACGGCGTCCAGATCTTGGAGTCGAATGCGTCCCGATTTGAGATAGGCGCGATACTGATGGCTGGGGAGGTAACCGCTGCCTCCCAAGAACTGCTTGCCGCGCCGGACGGCCTCCTCGAACGGAAGGTATTCAAGGCTATGGAGCGGATTATGGTGCACGAAAGTCCGCATCGGCCAATACTGCGCCACGACTTCGCCTGAGAGATGGACAATCCCTCGCAGCTCCATTCGCCTCGTTTCGATGTCGGGTCGGTTCTCTACTTGTCCCATACAAACAATTCCGTGATGGCGCCGGTTGCCGTCGTGAGCGTGCCCGTTTCAAACAGATGGGTCGGGACCACGCCCAACGCCAGCAACACCACAACGAGGATCGTGAGCGAAGCCAATTCGCCCGGAAGCAGATCGGTGTAGCGCAAATCAGGGCGATGCGTTCCGAAGAGCCACTGCTGTGCCATGCCCATGATGTACCATGAAGCGGCAAGCCAGGCCGTCACAATGATGACGATCGCGATGGAGAAGGAAACCTCGGACAACAGAAGCAGGCCCATGAAACTGGCAAAGAGGCCGAACGGCGGCAGGCCGGTCGCAGCCAAGACCAAAAGCGAGAGAAGAACAGCATAGCGCGGCATAGTCGCCGCCAACCCGCTAATGGATCGCGGGTCCACGTCGTCTCCATAGCGCGTTCGGATGACCTGCCAAGCGAGCAGCAGTCCGCTGGTGGTGAACCCAACTGCCCCGACGAAAACCGCAGCGCGCGGTGTCATGGCCCTCGTCGAGGCAGCAAACCACCATAGCATGGAATAGAACGACAAGCTGCTGTATGACAAGAGAAGTCGAGCGCGCGATTGCGCCAGTGCCTTAACCGCACCATAGAACGTGCCTGCCAGGGCACACAGGCTTACAGCCCAGGCCGCTGCGTCAGGGACGGTCGGGATGACCGAAATTGCGCCGTGCAGTCCGATCACGGGGAAGAGCAACACGATGAACGAAGGTAGGCTGCCGGGGAGCCGCGTCAGCGCAGTGATATGTCCTTGGTGAAACGGCATAAGGGGTAACAATACTGCGCAGGTGAACAAGGACGTGAGGGAAGAGATCGGTGGGGCAGTTACGAGGGAAATCGTGACGCATCCAACGGCGAGTGCATAGGTGCCAATCCCCCACCAGGAAATTGGCCACAATGGCGTATGGTGGCGGTAGAGCAGCCCGATGAGTGAACTGAGCAGCACGAGCAAGCACACCTGCCCCATGACGTTTTGGCTCGTCAGGATGACAAATCCCAGTCCGAGAAACAGCAGGGTCGTGATCCACGACAGTCGCAGATTCTTGTGAGCCGGCTGTCCCAGGAGAGATGCACAGGCGGCAACCGGCAGGAGATAGACCAGCACCAGATTTTCAGGTGAGGTCGTGAGGGATCCCGACATTCCGGCAGCCGCGGCAAGGCTCAGGATAGACAGGAGGACCGAGCAGTTCCTGAGATAGTCCGGTCGCGACCAGACCGCGAAGCCGAACGCTGCTCCCACAAGAGGGATGCCTGCCAGCAGCCATGACGCGACGGCACTATCCATCACCGCGACCATCCTCGCACGCTTTTGTCGAATCGGTCCAGGAGTCGGCCGACGATCCCGCCCAGTTTTTGATAGACCTCATCCGCATAGAGCCGGTTCATGAACAGGACGTACAAGCGAATCCTCACACCTTCGACCCACGGCGGCATCCAGACAGTACGCCCATGGGCCCGCATGTAGAGATAGAACCATCCGGCGATCGTCGTCAGCGTCGCCATGATGATCATCAGGTCGAAGAACCAATCCGGGAGGGCGGCCGCCTTGAAGTAGGACGCAACTTCATGCGGGTCCGGGTAGAGGAACGCCGTAAAAGATTCCACGGCGAATAGATAGACAAACACGACGAACAGCAGGGTCAGAAGCATCACGGACGACACTTTCCACGAGGCCACGGCCCTCAACCGTGTCAGTGTCATGATGGCCTGTGAGGAGGTGATCCAGATGAAGAACAGAAAGATGACTGTACCCTGCGACTCAAGCAGTGGAATATGTAACACGCCGTGCGTGACGAGGAGAATCAGCAGGGGAATGAAGAGCGTCGTCACGAAACCGGTCGACCAGGTGAGACGGGAGAAGCCCTCTTCCTGGTCCTGATGATCATGGTGGGGGAAATGAGGTTCCTGTCGGGCCTTGTGGATCACGTTGCCACAGTTCAAAAACACGGTCGCCTTGAATAATCCGTGCGCGATCAGGTGGAAGACTGCGAGAGAAAACGCGCCCAATCCACATTCCATGATCATGTAACCCATCTGGCCGATTGTGGAGAAACCGAGAGTTTTCTTGATGTCGTTTTGCGCCAGCATCATGCAGGCACCGAGGATGGCAGTCAGGGTGCCGACGATGAAGGCGACGTGGAGGGTCGTCGAGCTCAATACGAAGAGCGGCGCCAACCGATTGATCAGAAACCCGCCGGCATTGATGATGCCGGCATGGAGCAATGCGTGCACCGGCGTGGGGGCATAGAGCGAGCGTGGCAGCCAGACGTGGATCGGAAACTGCGCCGACTTGCTCATCCCTCCGATGAACAGCAGCAGCGTGACGGCTGTGGCTCCATTGAGTTCCCATCCGGGCAGAGGCGAGAGCATGACCGGCGTCTCAGCCGCCTTGACGAACAATGGCTGGAACTCCAATGTGTCATAGAGCGAATGGGCCAGGACGATCGCGGAAAGAAACGCCACATCGCCGACGCGCAAGAGGGTAAACGTTCGAAAGGCCCCTTCCAGCGTCGCTGCATGTGCATGATTGTGGGCCAAAATATAGAGCAGGTAACTCAGGAGCTGCCAAAAGATGAACAGCATCATGAGATTGCCGCTCGAGACCATGCAAAGCAGTACGAAGGTCGTAAACCCGATCAGCGAAAGGTACCGGGTTTCATGCGGGTCCTGGTACAGGTATCCGACGGAATACGTGTAGATGATGGTTCCGACGCCGGAGATTAATACCATCATGATCGCGCTCAGCCGATCGACGTAAAAACCAATGGGAAAAGCCAGCGTGGCAGGGGACGATGGGTCGTAGAACCGAATGGTGATGGCCCCCTGTGTCGCCACATACCAGAGGGTCACGATGGCTCCCAGCAGAGCTGCGCCGATGGGATAGGCCGCGATCCTGGCGCGTCGCTGTCTGGAGTCCTCATCGCCGACCAGCACGATGAGTGCCGCGAGGAGCGGGAGGAATGGAACTAGGATGACGGAGAACACTGGTACCTCATGATGGTCGACGCAGGAAACCAAGAAAACAAGAAAGCCAACCGGCTTCCCCGACGACCGATCGAGGCAATCCGGTTGGCTTGCACTGCAACCGGCCTTTCTCCTGAATTGCCGGTCGCTCTACT
>DATDFW010000030.1:0-4516 GCA_036522375.1 Nitrospiraceae bacterium | reverse complement strand
TTCCCTTGTGCGAAGACAATCCCTTCGTCCAGGCTTGAGAACAATCCGTCCAGCTGCGCCTCGTAACATTCATCGAGCAATTGGCCCATATCTTGGCCGGACTGAATTCCCAATTCCAATAGATGGTGACCCAGGACGAGTGGCGTGGGGGCCTGGTTCTCAACATCCAGCCTGCGCGCCCGCTCCAATAACCAGGTGCCGGCAGGAAATCCGTCAAAGGGTTTTGGCGGACGGCCTGCGTGATCAGCCCGCGCGACACGCACGAGCCGGTCGATCCGTTTGACTTGTCGGGCCAGTCGTCGAACAGCACTGTCGGTGGCGTTTGCATCATACAGTGCGCGGGGGCGGAGGTGACAGCGCACCAGAGGCAGCACCTCATTGATGAGCTCGTGCCGACAGGCCAGCCGTTCGAGGAAGCGTCTGGCCGGGGCCTCTCCTTCCGATTCGTGGCCGCGGGATGTGATGCGTCCGAAGTCGGTGCTTGTCGTCGCAGGTTTGCCGAAATCGTGACAGAGGATGCCGAGGCCTACGATCAGATCGTCGTCGCGATTGCCGGTGCGTTCTCCAGCAAACCAGTCTAAGCAGTGGAGCGTGTGGATCCAGACATCGCCTTCCGGGTGCCAGATGGGGTCTTGCTTGCAGCCCTGGAGTGCCGCGAGTTCCGGGTAGAAGCGAAGCCAGCCGCAGTCGCTCAAGAACTGTAATCCCAGGGAGGGCTTTATCCCATAGAGGAGAAATTTCTTCCATTCCTCCCAGATCTGTTCGCTCGGTTGCCCATCTTGTGTCGGTGTTGTGCAGATCGCCACGGTTTCCGGCGCCACAGTCAGCCCGAATCGTGCGACCAGTTGCATGCCGCGCAGTACGCGCATGGGATCCTCGCCAAATCGATCCGAGACATGGCGCAGTACACGCGCATCGAGGTCGGCTCGGCCGTTGAAGGGATCGCGGATTTCCAGCGTATCGGGGTCCCAGGCCATGGCATTCATCGTAAAATCGCGCCGTGCCAGTGCTTCGTCGATGTCGTGGTTGGACTGTCTCAGTAGTCCCGGGGCCGACTCGCTGTCGGTGTGTACGTGGGAGGGGATGGAAATATCGATGGGTAGGCCCTGCAGCCTGAACAGGCCGAAGGCCTTTCCCACGAGCTGCACGGAGAAGCGCGTCGTGAGCAGCGTATAAAGCCGCCCAGGGGGTAACCCGGAAATTTCAAGTTCCAGTTTGCGCGGTTGCCGGCCAAGGACCAGGTCGCGTAAACAGCAGCCGGTCAGCCATGTTCGACCGCCAGCCGCGCGAATGAGATGTTCAATTTGGCGCAACGGCTGCGTGAGCGAGGGATCAGCGATGCGAAAACGAACCGGCACCTATGGCGAGGCCTCCCGTAAAAATTTTGCCGATTCTTCCGGCGCCACAGGGTTGATATAGAACCCGGTGCCCCATTCGAAACCGGCCACTTGGGTGAGCTTCGGAATGATTTCGATATGCCAGTGGTAGAAATCTCCGGTTTTTTCGTGGAGAGGGGAACTATGGAGGATAAAGTTGTACGAAGGCCGAGCGAGGGTCTTGTCCATTCGCCGCAGCGCTTCAGAGAGCATCGGCGCGAGGAACTCGAATTGTAGTTTCTGGCTCTCTTCGAAGTAGCCCGCGTGGCGTTTTGGGAGAATCCACATTTCGAAGGGAAACCGTGGGGCATAAGGGGTGACGCAGAGGAACTCGGGGTTTTCTGCGACGATGCGATCACCGTCAGCGAGATCCTGACGGAGAATATCGCAATAGATGCAACGTTCCTTTTGCTCATAATGAGCCCTGCAGCCCTCGATTTCTCCCAAGACGCTGGTGGGGATGATCGGGAGGGCGATGAGTTGTGAGTGGCTGTGCTCCAATGTGGCGCCGGCCGACGCCCCGTGATTCTTGAAAATCAGGATATATCGGAACCGCGTGTCCTTCTTCAGATCGATCATGCGATCGCGATAGGCCCACAGTACATCCTCGATCCGCTTTGTCGGCATCTCGGCCAGACTATCGGTGTGGCTAGGAGTCTCGATGATGACTTCATGTGCGCCGATCCCGTTCATGCGATCGTAGAGGCCGAGCCCTTGACGGTCAATGTCGCCTTCGACCTGGAGTGCGGGGAACTTGTTCGGCACGACGCGCACGGTCCAGTTCGGGCCATTGGGCTCCACCGGCGGCAGCCGATAGGCCATGATTTCCTTCGGTGTCAAGCGTTCTTGTCCTGGGCAGAAAGGACAGAGGGTTGCGGCTGACGGTCGTGGGGCCTGCACAGGAATAAAATCATGAGGCCGACCGCTACGTTCCGTCGTAATAATCACCCACCGACCGACAATCGGATCACGGCGTAAATCAGGCATACGCGCTCCCTAGTCTTTAAAAAGTTCTGAGTGCTGAGTCCTGAGTGCTCAGTGTCTCAGACAGATCAGAATCTCACAACTTAAAACACAGCAATCAACGCTCGGCACTCTTCCGATCACACTCGCCAGAGATTGGCTTCGAATTCCGGACCCGGCACGAGGAGGGTCGCAGGCTTGTGGTGCGGATAGCGTGCGATTTCCAGGTGGCGTTCAAGCACGAGAATGGTCATGTGGAATTCCTGCCCAGGTGTGAGCTGCATATCCTTGAATGGCACAGCCAGTTCGACAATCTTCCCATGACAGATCGATTGGTACGTGCCGATCTCCTGCCAAGATCCGCTTGCGAGTTTCAGGGAGAGCAGAAACTGGTTCGTTACTGACGACGTGAGGGGAAACGACGCATGATAGAGGTGTTCGGGTGTTTGCAGTTGCAGCTCGACTGTCAATCCAGCCTGCCGTGTTTGCGATTGTTCGTCCGGATCGAGCCTGAGATACAGCTGATCAAGACTCCAGCCAAACTGGATCTCGGTCAACACCCCTTCAGCTTTCCACATTGCGCCGAGCGGCGGTTGAGTCTTGATCCTGCCTGCGCCGCGCCATTCGAAAAAATCAGTGACGCGTCCGTCGAGAGAGGGACTCAATAAGGCGAGGGGCATAGCCACGAGGTCAGCCTCCAGCGCGTTGCGTGGTCTGCAGATCGACTGATTCAACAGATCCGGTGGAGTCAATCCCGCGATCACCCAAACATTCCGAAGATGGGTTCGAAAGAGCCGATCGAACTCTTCCTTATAGTCCGTATCGAAGTCGTCCCCATACCACCAGAACCAATCGCTGCCTTCTGCGGCATAGAGTTCGTCCCAGGCAGCTTGCGCGCGATCCGAGGGGAGCGTGGCAGCAATGTCTGCCAGACTGGAGCGGGTATGCTTAACCAGATCCCATCCCCGATTGTCTTCCTGATGGCCGATCCAAATCTTATAGTCTTGATTGATCCAAGACCCCGAGTGGAGGTGAGTCAGGCGATGCGTGGCCGGCGCGGCTTCAAGCGCTTCGGAGATCGTCGTGGTGGTGGCACGAATACCGTTGTGATCGAGCGCGCCGGTCGAGCAGGCCTTATAGAGGAGCGAGAGAAACTGTTCGCCACCCTCGTGGTAATGTTCCCAGGGATTTTCTCCGTCAAGAACAATGGCAATCGTGACCTGTTCTTGCGGCGCGTCGTCAATGATTTGGCGCAACCGGCGAAGGACATCCTCGGCAGCCCTATCAGGAGTGGTCTTGTGATAGACGAATCCAAAGGCATCGGAGATTTCCCGATCGCGAAACACTATTGTAACTTCTTGGCCTTCCGGTCCGACTTGGTAGGGTTGATACAAATCTCGGTGGCGTTGCCACGGTTGCCTGGCTGCGTCGAACGAGCGGGAGAGGATGCCTTCGTCGGTTGCCAGCCAGCGCAGCCCGACTTTCGGCAACATGGGAATCAATTCTGGACAGACGGAGCCCTCCGACGGCCACAGGCCCACGGGCGCCCGGCCGAATGTGGCGGTGTGAAATTCGACGGCACGTCGCAGTTGGGCCTCTGCATCCTCCGGCGCATGGAATCGAGAGGGGAGCGGAAGATCCGGTCTGGCTCGTCGAGTGAAGTCTGTATCGATGACGAGCGGCATGATCGGATGGAAAAACGGGGTCGTCGTAAGCTCGATTTGTTCCCGCTCCATCAGTCGTCGATAGAGCGGAACGATGTCCTCGACTGCGGCGAGTTGAAGAGCCAGCACTTCCCTCTTGTCTTCTTCCGTAAATCCCCGGTTTTTCGCGCGTAGCCCGGCCAGGCGCGGATAGCGGTTGACGGTGCCATAGCCGAACCACGCGAGGTTGTGCCATGTCTGCAAGTCCAGGAGATCCTGTGTGGAAAACTGCCGCGCAACCCGTTCCAAGTCGCGGCCATAGACGTCGGGCCCGCGCTTCACGAGCAGTTCATGATAGCGCGAGTAGGGGCGTACCATCGTGGCCCAATTGGCGGAGAAAAAATGCCGGATGAGAAAGGCTTTCTCTTCCGGACGAAGGTCCGCAGCCGGACGTTGCGCATGTTCCAGGAAGAGATCGCACACCGTTCCTGATCCGACTTCTTGCAGCTGTCGCAGGAGCGAGGGCGTAAAGTT
>DATDFW010000029.1:0-4337 GCA_036522375.1 Nitrospiraceae bacterium | reverse complement strand
ACCGGCACGCTGCTGCGTTTTGCGTACCACATGAGTTGCCCTGCCACTTCCTGCACCTGGCTGATGCTGCCCGGTGCGGATGTGATCTGTTCCGTGTAGACCGTTTGGATTGAGTCCACAACCACTGCAGCCGGCTGGATTTCTTGTGTGGCTTTGAGGATTTGTTCGAGCGAGGTTTCCGCCAGAATTAAGAGATTCGGATGCTCGATGCCGAGGCGCTGCCCCCGCATCTTGATCTGTCTCGGAGATTCCTCTCCAGAGACATACAACACCGGTTCTTCCTTGGAAGACAGGCGCGGGAGCGCCTGCAGTAACAAGGTCGTCTTCCCAATCCCCGGATCACCGCCGATCAATATAACCGAGCCTGGAATGACTCCCCCTCCAAGGACCCGATCGAATTCGCCGATCTGTGTCAGCCGCCGGTCCTCACCGACCACCTCGATGTCGGCAATCGGTGTCGCCTTCGGCTGCGCCGTCTTCATCGCCGCAGGCCGCCCCTTGCCGGTCGGCGCCTGCCGTTCCTCTTTCATCGTGTTCCAGCCGCTGCAGTCCGGGCAACGGCCAAGCCACCGTGGCGACTGGTGGCCGCAAGCTTGGCAGGAAAAACTAGTCTTCGCCCGCATTCAGAGGAGCCTCAATTAAGGGAGAAAGTCCGAAGGCTTATAGTAAAGGATAGAAGGTGTGAATGGAAGCTACGGAAATCACACAAAGGTCTTAAGCCAGGGGGCTTCAGCTAGCCCTCCATGCGCTGAGTGGTTTAGTTGACCGCCTGGATGAGCATCATCGATCGCCACTCTTCATAGCACAAACTCGGTTCAACTGGCGCTCACGCTCGGCAACGGCAAGACGCTTGGCCCGGCGTTCTCCATAGCGAGAAACCGTGAACTTGCGCTTACGACTGGCGCCGTGCTCATTAACCCAGGAGGCCAGCCAATACTCACGAGTGTGGCCAGTATGCGGATTGGTACGTTCCTCATATCTGCCGACGCCCGGAATGCCTGACGTATTGTTCCGACGAAGGCGAGTGCGGACCCAGATGGCATGGGCGTAAGGTGAGTATCGAAGAAGAAGTTCCCCTCGATATTCGACAGCGGCCTTCATCGCCTTGCGTTTCCCGCCATAAATTGAATCGGAGAACGTCCTCACGACAATTTCGTTGTGTCGTTGCAACGTGACTCGCCACGCGTGGGTGTGGCTTGCCTCGTGGTCTACACGGATGATGTTGCGGGGAGGAGTCATTCTGGAGAGCCTTAATGGTTGAACTAATCAATGGTTCCAGGAACCTTTTGATGCTCAATTCAGAGGAGCCTCAATAAAATGATTTGTGCCGTCTATCTTAGATAACGGGGATAGCAAAGGAAAGGAGTGGAGGATAGAAACCAATCCGCCATTTTTGCACGCATCGGACAAACATTTCTCTGTTCAAGGACCGGTAAGCCATTCTTTAACAGTGATATATTGAACCGTTCTTATTGGCTCAGACGTGAGGTAGAGTGAGATGATGTAACTCCTTTTCACGACGTCGATGGTTTTGGGGTCATATTCGATCCTAATGACAGCCACATTGTCTTTTCCTGACTCACCGCAATTACTCAAACCCTTTTCCCCAATACCAAGATCGAGGAGCTTTGGTTTTATAGAAATGGCGAGCGAACCCTCAGGCAGTACTCGCAAGACAGCCTGCTTGATAGTCTCTTCGGTCAAAGGGACTGACGCAGGAATATTAAAATGTGACCGAATCCGATCTTCTGCAGAGTCAGCCCAGGACTCTGTGATCGAGAACCCTAGGCTTACCATGAGAAGTCCTACTGCCTTCCATCGAATATTCTGAGTCATGCTGTTCTCTCGTCCCTGCTGCATATCATGGGGGGAAGTGGATGGTTATGACGCTCTTCACTCCGCCCATTGAGGGTGGGGCACACCTTCCTTACGTTTTCTACTTTCTTCCTCCTCTAGGGTGGAAGGTATCCCGACAGGCAGGTGACCGGTTTGCCCTTTACTGCGCACGTCGGAAAAGAGCTTGAACTGGCACTTCTCAAGGGGAGCAGCCGGACTGTTCTTCACTGCGCGCATTGAGGGACCACAGTTTCATCGTGGGGCCTCAGCGAGCAAGAAGAATGGTCCGGCTGCTCCCCTTCCTATCCTTCTGAGCCCCGCGTTGCGCGAGAAGTAGAAGATCAATCAGGCTACCCCCTACTTTTCTCCTCTACTCAGAGCGGAAAACCTGCCCACAAGAGGGCGGTTAGGGGGCTCCTCAACTGCGCGTGTCGGACGAGCACTGCTTCATCGTGCGGGTTCCACGAGCAAGAGGAGCCCCCTAACCGCCCTCACAATTTCTTTCGCACCTCTTTCCACCCCTTCGCCACCTTCGCCTTCCGCGGCACCTCTCCCTTAGCTGGTTCGGGCACCATCACAGCTTCGAGTCGGCGCTGCACGAACACTTCGGCAAAAGCTTTTGTGCGCCCTATCCCTGTCTTGATTGTCTTCCATCCGGCCGCATGCAATTCATCGAGCTTTGCCCCAAAGGCCTCTGGACCTGATGACAGCACAAGGATATGTCCGACAGGAAACTTCTGGGCCTTGAGCCATTGTCTGGCTTGCGCATTGACCTGATCGGTCGTACCTCCTGCCTTATCCTGTGTGACCACATAGAGCACATTGTAGTAGAACTGTGTGAGCTTGCCGAGTTCCTCCGCAGCATCGGGCATCGGGCGTCTGCCTTCCACCTCTTTCCCGGGCCAGGTTATCGTCGGCCCCTCTCCGGCGATGTCTTCCATGAGCGCAGCCATTTCCACCGCCATGATCGGACTGCGCCGTTCCCACACGGCCAGGTTCGCACCAGCTTCGGCCAAGGCGACTCTCGGAGTGGTTCCAACACGTACGGTGAATG
This sequence comes from Nitrospiraceae bacterium, assembly GCA_036522375.1. Classification (GTDB taxonomy): domain Bacteria; phylum Nitrospirota; class Nitrospiria; order Nitrospirales; family Nitrospiraceae; genus Palsa-1315. Next base: position 1,447 of record DATDFW010000029.1, on the reverse strand, counting down.
GAAGCATCCCTTTGGCCTTTGGGGTGTACGCCAGGATGGCCCGCCCATCGCCGCCTGTCATCGCGGTCGCGACGACGTGACCGGCAATAAGGAGTTCGACTGGTTCTCCTCCCAGACCGGCCTCTGTCAGGAGGCCCTTCCCTGTGAGGGTCGCTTCGATGGTGGCCGGCTGGTTGGGCGCGGTCAGGCTATCGTGAACCGTCAAGGTTCCGGGAGTCTTCTCCGCCGCGAAGAGGATGGTGGCTGCAGTCAAAAAAATGAGGGTGGTGAAAACACCGGCTCTGCGGAAAAGACTAGTGCGCACGGTGGGATTCAATGACCTGCACATGTAGGACAACTGGAGTACACCTAGCAGGATGCTCAAAAAGGCTGTCCAGCAAGGCCGCAGGCGAGTCGAAACCGGAGGCGTACCCTCTGGGGCGCACGATGCGACGAATAAGGAGCACCACGTCTGTGCGCGCCGCCGAGTGGTGAGGCGGCCGGGTCCCCGTTGAGGGTTTTGTCAATCCGAGAACGAAGCTGGAAGGCTTTTTCAGCATACTGTTAATGCTCGTCGCGAGAATACCAGTCTTCCCGCCCACCTTCTTCCACCAAGACAAGCTGGTCCAGCAGCGCAGGCGTGACAGGGTCCAGAAAACGGGAAGGTTTCGACAGCAGCATGCCACTTCCCTTATCGAACACATTGATCGGGTACGTCAGAAATAAATGCCGTTTGGCTCTTGTTACGGCCACGTAGAACAGCCGCCGCTCCTCTTCCAATTCGTCGTCAGCGACAAACGAATAGACGGATGGGAACCTGCCATCCACCACCCAAATCACAAATACGCATTGCCACTCCAGTCCTTTGGCCGAATGAATCGTCGTCAACACCATCCGTTCATCATCCCGCTCGGGTGCATCCACCCCCACGGCACTGCCATCCGGCGGCTCCAGCGCCAGATCTGCTAGAAATTCATCGACGCCAGGATAGCCTTCGGCAATCGTCTGGAGATGATCCAGATCCCTTATGCGCTTGGGATAGTCGTCGTACTGCTCTTTCAAAATCGGCAGATAATACTCGTAGGCTTGGCTTACCAGATGGGCAGGACGCGAGTCCTCTGCCCCAGAGAGACTCTCCAGCGTGTTCGCCAGGTTCTTGAGCCCCACGCTGGAACGCCCGGTTACCTCGCGCAGGGCCTGAAAGGGCTTGTCAGATTTGACCAAAGTCACCAAGAGATCCTGCGCCTTCTTCGGCCCCACCCCTTCCACCAACATGAGCACACGATGCCAGCTGACAGTGTCGAGCGAGTTGGCAATGACCCGCACATGGGCAAGCAGATCTTTCACATGGGCCGTCTCGATAAATTTGACGCCTCCGCGCTTGATAAATGGCAACCCTTTCCGCGAGAGTTCGATCTCCAGGTCAAATGAATGAAAACTGGATCGAAACAGCACCGCCACCTCGCTC
>DATDFW010000028.1:0-7444 GCA_036522375.1 Nitrospiraceae bacterium | reverse complement strand
CGGGAAAAGAGCCGGAACATACAGAGCCGGCTCCGCCCGCCGCTATGGCACCATAACGTGGGAGATGATGAGGTGAGGGCAATGCAATATCAGGGTGGATGGATTCAGCGACTTCTCCAGAGCGGTAGGGATCATGGAGGGACGCTCTCGATACTCGCAGTCGCTGCTGGTTTCCTCTGCCTTCCGGCGCTGGTCTTTGGGGCAGATGCCACTCCGCCGGCTCCGACCGAATACCGTGACGTTCCCTATGTCGGTGCCCGCAACGTGATCTGGGTTATCGCACAGCTCCATTTGCTACTCGCGGGATTTGTGCTGGGTGTGCCGCTGTTCGCTTGGGTGTGCGAAATCGTCGGCTGGAAGGGTGGCGAAAAGCGCTACGACAAACTCGCCAAGGAATTCACCAAGCTTCTAACATCCGCCTATTCTACAACCGCACTCTTCGGTGGCATTCTGCTCTTCCTGCTGATCGGCTTTTATCCCAAATTGATGAATTATCTGAGCGATATTTTCTTCCCGTCGTTTATTGTCTATTGCATTCTGTTCTTACTCGAGACCGTCACGCTGTATCTCTATTGGTATGGCTGGGACACGCTGCAAGATGGCGGCAAGAAAACCTTTCATATTTTTCTTGGCTTCATGCTCAACGTCTTTGCATTTTTTATCATGATCATTCCGAATTCCTGGGCGACGTTCCAAGCCAGTCCCGTCGTGCTGGCCGAAGGGTCGGACATTGCACGAGCCTGGGCTGCGACATGGAACCCGACCTGGTGGCCTGTGAATATTCATCGCCTCATTGCCAACGTAGTGCTCGGCGGCTATATCTGCGGCGCCTATGCCGGCATCCGCTATTTGTCTGCCAAGACTCCGGAAGAACGCAGTCACTATGACTGGATGGGCTATGTCGGGAACTTCATCGGCGTTTTTGGTCTGTTATCGCTCCCCTTTGCCGGCTACTGGCTCATGCGTGAAATTTACCAGTACAACCAGCAGATGGGGATCACGCTCATGGGTGGCTTCCTGTCGTGGTTGTTCATTCTGCAGGCCATGCTCATCGGAGTGCTCTTTCTCGGATCGAACTATTATTTCTGGATAGGGATGACCTATCGTATCCCCGGGTCAGATGTGAAATATAAGAAGCTGATGTTGGCGATGTTGATCGCGCTCCTGGTGTGCCTGGGTATCTGGATGACACCTCACTCGCTTGTGGCCAGCATGGAAGAAGCGAGAAAGATGGGGGGAAGCCACCATCCACTTCTTGGCGTCTTCGGCGTCATGTCGGCCAAGATGACCGTCGCAAATCTCATGATCCTCGTGACATTTATGAGCTTCATCATGTATTGGCGGGCCGGCAAACAGGAAACGGTAGGCTGGGCAAAGATTGCGAAAGCCTTTATGGGTCTTGTCCTTGCCCTCTCTTCGATCGCCGTGATCGTCCTCGGCGTATGGGGGTATTTCGTTCCTGCGATCATCCGTATTAATTATTTCTCGACGTCGCAGGTGTTGGTCGTCCTCGGTGTCTTGTTGACGATCACTCCACTGACAAGCGTGCTGCTGAAGAGCGCCAAGACCACGACGGAAATGGTCTGGGGCGTGATGCCTCCCCGTGCCGGCTATTCTCTTGTGCTCAATGCGATCATGATCATCCTCCTGATGACGCTGATGGGCTATGCACGGTCGTCCTCACGCGTCCATTGGCATGTCTACGGTGTGCTTCGCGACACGTCGCAATATGCGTTTTCACCGGCCCTCGGCTATGCGTCTGGGATCATGGCCTTGTGCACATTCTTATTCTGTATGATCGTCGCCTTCATCTTCTGGGTCGCCACCATGGGCGATAAAGCGAAGGCGCCAGCTGTAGCAAGCAAGGCAGCATTGCCGCATGGGTTGCCCGCGATGGCAGGCGCGTCGAGTGCGCTCGATGAACCGAATTCGCGCAAATTCTAATGTGTGAGTTTGGATTGTAACGCAGCCATCAGGACCAGGCACTTCTAACTACCCGAAGGGGATATATGAGCGAAGTTGTCAGATTGCAGTTGATCGGTCTCAGCGTGGTGGGGGTGGGGATTCTGGCTCTCCTCTTCATCCGCGGCACGTTCATCCGAGTCGTCGGATTTGTCTCGATCGTCCTGGGTCTCTTCACGCTTGTGTCATTGTCGATTCCGCAGATGGCGTCCTTGCCCCCAGTTGAAGAGAAATTCGACATTGCCACGGTCAAAACACCGACCGATCTGGCGACTATCGGCCAAAAGGTCTTTTTTAGTAAGGGTCAGTGTGCCCTCTGTCACACCATAGGACCCAGTGAATCGGCTCGTTGTCCCGACTTGAAGGGAATCGGAGCCAAGCTGAGCCGCGAGTTTCTGTATGAAAGCTTGACCCAGCCGCAGGCCTACATCTATCAAGATTATCGCGTTGAAGGCATGGCGAAGGAATATCCAGCCACCATGCCATACATCAATAAGAATCCCATCGGGCTGTCAAGGAATGAGATCCTCGCCGTCATCGCATTCTTGCAGCAGATGAGTGGGGAGCCGATTTCCATAGCGGTATCTGAGCTTGCAGCGCCTGAACCGGCCACCACCGGTCCTGTGCAGAAGACAGCCGAGACCGGCCCGGTAGCCGTGGCCCAAGCGCATTGAGGAGGAACGTATGAAGGGTTCATTGGTCACGCCGGTGATTGTGACGGTGGTCGTTTATCTCTTCTGCAAGTTTATTGTGCCAATTATCCCTGGTTCGGCGCCCCTGCCGTCCAGTGTCGTGATTCTCTATATGATGTTGACGATCTCGGGGATTGGGATCTTCTACACACTCAGCAAAGAATCCAAGGATGCCTTCTGGGGTCCGATCGAGCGGTTTCTGACGGGAGAGAATATCGGCGGAATGCAGGCATTACGCTATGGTGTCTTGATCCTGTTCCCATTGCTTGTCGGCTGGCAAACCTATAGCAGTACGGCGGTCAGCGATCAGCCTCCAGGGGAAAACCGGACGATTCATCCGGCCCCCCCAGGTGAATATGCCGGTCTGTCGAATCCAGTTGCTAAGACACCAGACGCCATCCAACAGGGGAAGGGTTTCTACGCCGCATATTGTTCTCCCTGCCATGGCGGAAACTTTGATGGCAAAGGCCCAGCAGCCAGGGGATTCAACCCTCCCCCGGCTAATTTTGCTGATCCGACAACGATCGCCATGCTCCAGGAGAGCTATCTCTTCTGGCGCATTAAGAAGGGCGGTGTCGGCCTCCCAATCGAAGGGATGCCATGGAAATCTGCGATGCCACGCTGGGAAGTGGAACTCCCGGACGAATGGATCTGGAAGATCATCATGGGTGAGTACGACGGAGCGCATCAATCACCGAGGACATGGGAATAGAATGGCTGCTCGTACGCATCGTGGAAGTATATGTCCCCGACCTTGATGAGAAGTGAGTAGAGAGAGGACGAAACGTATGATACGTGGACGAAGCCAAATCCTTCCGAATGCCATCGCGGGTGTCGGACTTGTTCTGGGATTGTTGATTGTACAGTCCGTCTTTGCCGAAGAAAAGGCCCCAGCCACTGCGTCGCCCGAAGCATCATCTGAAAGTAATGCGGTCAGCGCTCCGTTGGTGAAGGGTGCGCTGCCGGCCGATGACCCGACTGCTGCGGTGTGGAACACGGCGACCCAAGCAAGGTTTCCGATGTCGCCGCAAGTCCATTGGCCGAATCGTATTCTGGATGCCACGGTCAAGGATCTGAGCGTGCGAGCCTTGCACGATGGAACCAATCTGGCCATTCTTTTGGAGTATGCTGACCCGACGGAAGATGCGGATGATGCAGCCGCGGTTGAATTCATGGTGGGCGATAAGAAAGCCCACTTTGCCCACGGCCAGCCGATGGCGCAGGTGGAAGGCGGACCGGTTAATATCTGGTTTTGGAGAAACAAGGACGCCAAAGGCATCGACATGAATGCCAAGGGCTTCGGCACCCTTAAGGTACAAGAGCATCAGGATGTGAAGGCCAAAGGTGTCTATGCCAACGGGACATGGAAAGTGGTCTTTACCCGGCCACTCGTTACGGGACATCCGGAGGAAGATACGCAGATTCCGACCGGCGGGTTTATCAATATTGCTTTTGCAGTTTGGGATGGTAAGAAGGACGTGAGCGGCGGAGTGAAGGAGAAGGGGTCGCAAAAGGCGGTTTCCTCCTGGTGGAACTTCCGTGCAGAGGCGCCACCAAATTATACCGGCTATTACTATGCGGCGGTTGCTGTGGGCCTTGCACTCGGATTTCAGTTCGTGCTGATCCGTAATCTCAAGAAAGGGAATCGAGCATGAAGGCGGCTCCCCTATACGTATCGGGAGTGGTAGGTGCACTAATCGGCATCGGGGTCTTGATTGCCGGCGGCTGTGCCAATGAGTCGCAGAAGAAAGGGCACGAACTGTACAGCCACTATTGCTCGCACTGTCACGGTGAAAGCGGACGTCAGAACGAAGGATATAATTGGTCCTCGATGCCGGATCCGAAGCCCAAGGATCTCACGAACAAGTCAGAGATGAGCACGCTCAAAGACAAAGACATCTTCGATACGATTTACCGTGACATGAAGGATACGGGTGAAGGGGGCGACGAAATCGGTGACGATGAATTCGGCGTGCCCACCATGCCGACATTCAAGTATACCCTGTCTGAAGACGAAATATGGGCGATTGTCGGGTATGTCCGCGGACTTCACGGCACCAAGATGGAGTTTAATGTCGAGGAGCGGAAGAAGCAGCTGGCGACGGCGCTCCAAACGGCCCAAGCCACATTGGAACAGGCCACGAAGGCCTATGAGGAAGCTGAAAAGAAGGCCAACGAAGAGGCCGAAAAGAAAAACGTGGATGTCGACGATGCAGCATATGCCAACGAATTGGCAGCCATGGCGAAGGCGAAAAAAGAACTCGATGCTGCACAGGCTGCGATGAACAATTTCACAGCCAGACCGGGAAAAGGCCAGAGTGTGCCCAGGCCTGATCTCACCGTGAAACCGGACCAAGTCGCGAAGTTGGTGGAGCTTGGCAAGCGCTACTATGAAGATAAGTATGGCTGTAATGGCTGCCACGCCATTGGCGGCGAGGGCGGCAAGGTCGGGCCGGCTCTTGACCGCGCGGGATTCAGATTAAATTCAACATGGGTGTATCGATGGATGAAGAACCCGCAGGCGATGAATGCGGAAACCAGGATGCCGGCGCTTGGGCTCAGCGATGCCGATGCCAAGGCCGTGACGATGTACCTGAGTACATTACGCGCGCCCGCTAAGCCAGAAGGCTCAACTGATAAACCTGAGGAGCCTCTGCCCGTCAGCAAGCCGGCGAGCTGACCTCAGATATTTGCGGAAAAAATCTAGTTGCTTCAGGAGTTGCTCGGGTTAAACGTCAGGGTGAGAGACGTGTGCCACGCAGGATGCCCCCAAAGGAATTACTGCTCAACCCCGATGCACCAAGATGCGCTATCCCACTGGAATGGCCGTAGCGAGCGAAGAGGCGAGGGGCACGCTTCAATACATTGAGCCTATAAACGAAACAAGAACGCCAACGGCAGATTTTTTCAGCATCCTGTTAAAGTAGAAATCCCGCGACCATTCCGATAAAGACGGCGGCTCCTACCCATACGTGTTGTTGAAACATATGGAAGGCAAGGGGAGTCGGCACGGTCTTCCTGAGCTGTAGAGCTTGCCTCAGACACCACAGACCAATGGCACCCAGCGCGCCATAGTAGACCCAGCCGATGTGGACCAGCCAGCCTGCGAATCCCAGTAGTAGCAGCATCGTGCAGAAGACCGTTCCGACGGCGATCCACGTCGACGAACCGAACAACAACGCCGAGGATTTCACGCCGATCCGACGATCATCCTCCCGATCTTGAAGTGCATAGATCGTATCGTATCCGATCGCCCAGCAGACCGTTGCAGCAAACAGACACCAGGCCGGCGCCTCAATGGTCCCTCGAGAGGCAGTCCAGGCCATAATTGTGCCCCAGCCAAAAGCAATACCCAAGATCGCTTGTGGGATGTGAATGACGCGTTTTGCAAAGGGATAAAGCCCAGCCAACAAGACGGCAATCGGACTTAAAAGGATCGTGAGCGGGTCAAGGAATAGCACGAGCACTCCGGCCAGCAAGAGGAAGAGGCCGACCACGAGGGTGGCATGTATGGGGCTAATCTCACCAGAGGCGAGCGGACGGACCCGCGTGCGTGTCACATGTCGATCGAAGGATCGATCAGCTAAATCGTTCAATACGACTCCCGCACTTCGCATCACAAATGATCCGATGACAAAGATAGCAATTAAATGAAGCGGAGGCATGCCGTGAGCGGCCAAGACCAAGGACCAGAGCGTCGGCAGCATAAGCAGCCAGGTCCCAGTCTGGTTCTGAAGACGGATGAGTCTGCTGATCGCCGACCAAGAAGGCCGAGGCGGCAACGGGGACTCCGGTTCCGTCAGAGAAGATTCGATCATGGGAGTGAACTTAGCCGAGGGGTATAAGGCTGTCAACGACGACGAGAGACGTGGTCTATTCGGTCTGTCTGGTCTATCTCGTCGAAGAACTGATCTATCCTGGTGTTGAGGCCGAACAGACCAGATAGACCAAACAGACCGAATAGACGAGATAGACCGGGCCCATCGTCGAGTTGTGCTCGCTGGATGCTTTTCTGTATAAGAATACTTGTGCAGGCCATTGATTCAGCGCGTTCTTCCCTCCTGTTTCGTACGGCCTCAGGGGTTGTCGCGGGGCTCTGTGTTGCGACGCTGACGAGCTGTTCGCTCTTCTCGAGCCGAGAAGCCGCGCTCATTGGATACGATCTCCCTCTGACCGTCCAACTTCGATCCGGCCCGAGTATCGCCGGGGCGCAACTGACCTATCAGGATGCTTGTGGCCAGACGCAATCCTTGGCGATCGGGGCTCCATTACAGGACATGATCAAGCGAAAGACGAGCCGAGTCTTTGAAAGGGTCCTGACAAATGAGACAGGATCCTCGTCGATGCCGGATGGCTATGTTGATGCGGCCTTGGGCCCAGCCTCTGTCGATCTTACGATCTCTCGAAAGGCTGACAAGAGCATTCCAACCATGGTCACTCTGGGATTGGATTTTGCTTACACCGATGCGAATGGAACCGTCCTCTACAGCAAGAAAATGCAAAGCATCGGTCGTGGAGATGTCGAGATTACCAAGGCCTCGTGTGAGGTGAAGGGGCTCGAAACGATTGCCAAAGAGGCCATAGGGTATGTAACAGATGGTATGGCCGCATACCTCGGAACATCCACCAAGATCACTGAAGCCGCTCAAGCACGCAAAGCTGGAAGTCCCAAGACAGCATCGTCTGAGAACCCGGCAGTAGCGCCACAGTCGACGGCAGCCCTTCCTGTGCCGCTTCCAGCAGGCGAGTCTGCCTCAGTCATATTTCGGGCGATCGTCCATAACAAGAAT
>DATDFW010000027.1:0-3412 GCA_036522375.1 Nitrospiraceae bacterium | reverse complement strand
GCCGGCGCCTGTTTCAGTGGCGCCACAACCGGAAAGTACGACACCGCAACTGGCTCCGCTCGATTTGATGGAGGTACAGGTTGGGTACGGACTCATTGGTTTGGTGGAAGGCAAACATGGAACCGCGTTGCTCGATCGGATCAAGGGGCTCAGGAAACAGTTTGCGGATACGATGGGATTTCTCTTACCGCCCATTCATATTCGGGACAATCTCCAACTACGTCCCAACGAGTATGCGGTCATGCTCAAAGGGGTGGAGCTCACAAAGGCCGACGTGCTGCCGTCGCACGTGCTGGCCATCGATCCAGGAACCGCTCAACGCGGCCTCATTCATGGTGTGGCGACGAAGGAACCCGCCTTTGGGTTGCCGGCGCTGTGGGTGCCTGAGTCCACGCGTGAGCAAGCGCAACTGGCAGGCTATACCGTCGTGGATGCCAGTTCGGCCATCGCCACGCATTTGTCTGAAATCATTAAACGGCATGGGCATGAATTATTGGGCCGGCAGGAAGTGCAATCGCTGCTCGACGAATTGGCGAAAGTCCATCCCAAATTGGTGGAAGAACTGATTCCCACGGTACTGCCGCTTGGAGCGGTTGTCCGCGTCCTTGGCAATTTGCTGCATGAAGGGATTCCGATTCGCGATCTCCGGTCAATCATCGAGGCGTTGGCCGACCACGCGAGTACCACCAAAGATCCTGAGTTGCTTACAGAGATGGCACGACAGGCTCTGGGACGGACGATTACGCGCCAGTATCAAGCTCCTGACGGCACGCTACCCGTGATCACGCTTGACCCGCGGCTTGATCGATCCTTGAGTGAGCAGGCGGCGGCGCTCCCTCAAGGCGGCATGCTGAACTTGGACCCCGGTCTTTCACACACATTGTTGGCGACTATGAAACAGACAGTGGAACGCGTTGCTGCCCGTGGGCATCAGCCAGTCCTGCTCTGCTCACCGGCACTTCGTCGGCATATTCGTCGATTGACCGATCGGATCCTGCATGCCGTGCCGGTGGTGGGATTTAACGAACTCGATTCGATGGTCCGGCTCCAGTCGTTGGATACCATCAGGCTGGACGGAGACGCTCTTCTACCGTGAGGTAAACGATGAAAATGAAAGTCTTTCATGCAGACACGATGCACGATGCCATCCGCGCCATCAAGGAAGAGCTGGGGCCGGATGCTCTGATCCTCTCCACGAAGCGGGTGCGGCGCGGAAGCCTGCCGTTCTCGCTGTTCGGGCGACCGCTTTTAGAAGTGACCGCTGCGACCGATGCGAGTGTTGACCAGACTATTTCCGATCCTCAGGCGACGCCTCAGATCACACAGGAGGAGGCCCGTTCCGTCGAAGGTCAACGAGAGTGCGGGCCTGCCTTTCAAGACACGCTGAGCGCATTGCTTCACTACAAGAAGAATCCACCATCGGAGTCCGGGGAAACGAACGTCCGTAATCCGCCACCAACCCCGAAGGCGGAGTTACGTTCGGCCTCACCGGGGCGCTTTCGTCATCTCAAGAAAGAACTCCTTGACCTGCAGCAACTCCTCACGTCCTCGTTGCCCGATGAATTGCAGACGGCGGGATCCGGATTCCCTACATCATTGGCACGAGCCTGCCGTCTTCTGGTTGCACAGGGACTGCGCCCGTCGACGGCCGAAAGTCTCTGCCTTACGCTTCGCCGCGATCTTTCACCGGAGGCCCTTCGGTCGGATCGCGAGATTCAGGATGCCCTACACCGGCTTTGCATGGAGCAGATTCGAGTCAGCGGACCACTGCTGGATGCGGCCAATGATTACAAGGTCGCCCTATTTGTCGGCCCGAGCGGAGCCGGCAAGACCACAACCATCGCGAAGCTCGCGGCCCACTATCGCCTTCAAGAGGGCAGATCGGTCGCACTGATTACCCTCGATACCTGTCGTCTCGCCGCTGTTGAACACCTTCGCATGTATGCAAAGGTCCTGGGAGTGCCTCTCGAAACGGCACGGACCACGGCTGATGTGGTCGAGGGGATACGCCGCCATCGCCAGGCAAGCCTGATCATGATCGACACGCCGGGGTTCGAGTCCCATGAGACGGCGCAACTCATGAACCTTAGTCAACTAAAAGAATCGTGCGGATCGATCGACACGCATCTGGTCTTATCCGCCACCACGCGGATGCAGGATCTGCGTCGGGCCATGGCACGGTACGGGGCCTGTGCTCCGTCTCGGCTGCTCTTTACCAAATTGGACGAGACTGAGGAATACGGCAATCTTTTCGAATTGGCGTACCAGACCACATTGCCTCTGTCGTATTGGAGTAATGGTCAGCGGGTACCGGAAGACGTCGAGTTGGCGGATCCGGCACGGTTGGCGAATCTGTTACTCGACAGGGGCTCAGCCCGGTTTCTACCATCAGGCCTTTCGTCATCCGTCGGACAGAATTCGGCTGCCGCCATGGGTGGAAGGATGCCACAACACGCATAGGTAAGGAGATTCGCATGAAGAACATGTTCAGTGAAGAGGAGACAGTATGGCCGACACAAGATCACGGAAATCCCTGCACCCGCGTCATTACCGTGACCAGCGGAAAGGGTGGGGTGGGGAAAACGAATGTCGTCGCTAACCTTGCAGTGGGACTGGCGCGATTGGGGAAGCGCGTGCTGGTACTGGACGCTGACTTGGGATTGGGCAATATCGATGTGCTTTTGGGATTGGTGCCTCGGTATACCTTGGAGCATGTGCTGGACGGCTCGCGTCACCTGTCCGACATCATCCTCCCGGGTCCGGCTGGAATTCAGGTGTTGCCGGCAGGCTCCGGCCTTCCTCACCTCACCTCCATGACCGACTCACAGCAACTCATCTTGCAGACTGAGTTGGAGCATGTTGCTGAAACAACGGAAGTGCTGTTGATCGACACAGGAGCCGGCGTGTCACCCAATGTCACCTATTTTGCCTCAGCCGCCCAGGAGATCATCGTGGTCATCTCAGCGGAGCCGACGTCATTGACGGATGCCTATGCGCTGATGAAGGTGCTATGCCGGCAACATCGTGAACGCCGATTCAAGGTGCTGGTCAATATGGTGAAAAGCCAACGTGAAGCGACTCAAACATTTCGCAAACTTGATGTGGCCGCGGAGCGCTTTTTGAACATCCGGCTTGAGTACATGGGATTTATTCCCCTCGACGACTACCTGCCGATGGCCGTCATCGAGCAGAAGGCTGTGACGGAGCGGTTTCCCTGTTCCCCAGCAAGTCGGTCTTTCATCCAGTTGGCAAAAACGATTGCTGAATGGCCCGATCCTCAACTGCCGAAGAGTACCGTGCAGTTTCTGTGGCAGCAACTGATCCCCATGTCCTAGCGGCACGACTTAATGAAATGGATACAGAAACAGAGGGTGCACGGACTATGAGTAAGACAGCGACGCCACACAATCGA